>JAGVKR010000317.1 GCA_020050375.1 Planctomycetales bacterium | reverse complement strand
TGCTGCTCGAGCGTCGCCAGCCGCAACTGCGCATCCGGGTCGACCGTTTCCGAGAACAGAAAACAATACCCCTGAAACTTTCCGCGGCTGACACGGCCGCGCAACTGGTGCAATTGCGAAAGTCCAAAGCTCTCGGCGCGTTGCACGACCATCAGCGTGGCGTTGGGGACGTCGACGCCGACTTCGACGACGGTCGTCGAGACGAGCACCTGCGTCGCTCCGGAACGGAAAGCCTCCATTGCGGCGGCCTTGGTTTCCGGATCGAGCTGGCCGTGCAGCAGCCCGAGGCGGAACCCGGCGAGCTCGCCATTCGATAGTCGACGAAAGACCTGCTCGGCGCTGGCGTCGTTCGTTTCGTCGCCGGAAAGCTCTTCGGCGGGATCCTCGGCCGCAATCCGCGGGCAGACGACGAACGCCTGCCGACCCGATTGCAGCTTCTTGCGAATGAACTCCCACACCTTGTCGCGCGCCGCGCCCGGCGGCACGCGACTGGTGACGACTTTCTGCCGGCCGGGGGGCAGCTCGGTGATGACCGTCAAATCAAGGTCACCGAATTGAGTCAGGCACAGACTGCGGGGAATGGGTGTCGCAGTCATCACCAGCACGTGCGGAACCGAACCTTCCGCGGCGGTGAAGCGGGCCCGCTGCATCACGCCGAATTTGTGCTGCTCGTCGATGACCACCAGCCCAAGCTTGCCGAATTCGACATCTTTCTGGATCAGGGCCTGCGTCCCGATCACCAGTTGCACTTCACCCGATCGAATGCGGGCGAGGGCCGCCCGGCGTTCGGCCGAAGTTAGATCGCCCGTCAGCAGCAGCCGTTCGACCCGGCTGTGAACGAGCAAGCGGTCGATTGTCTGCCAGTGCTGGCGGGCCAGAATTTCGGTGGGAGCCATCAGCACAGCCTGCCAGCCGGCGGCGACCGACACCAGCATGCCATAAACCGCCACGACCGTTTTTCCAGCCCCCACGTCGGCTTGCAGCAAGCGGTGCATGGCCCGCCCGGCGTCGAGATCGCCCGACAACTCGCGGACCGCCTGCTTCTGGCCGCCGGTCAACTCGAAGGGAAACAATCGGCGAATGCGGGCGTCGATTTTGGTGGTTGTCGGCAAACGCGGCGCCGCGCCTTGCACTCCCCAACTCCGGCGGCGGAGCGCCAGCCCCAGTTGAAATTCGAGGAGGTCCTGGAAGATCAGCCGGTGGCGACCGGCGTTGTAGTCTTCGATCGTCGTCGGGAGATGCACCTTGCGGAGCGCCTGCGTCAGCGGAAGCAATTGACTTTCGCTCAGCAGCGCCTCGGGGAAGTGGTCGGCGACGAGCGGCACGTATTCTTCGACGGCATGCCGCATCAGCCGCCGCAGTTCGTGCATTTTGAGCCCCTCAGTCAACCCGTAGCGGGGGAGCACGCCGCCGTGAGCCTCGCTGTCTTCGACCTCCAGCCATTGGATGCGGGGATGAGACATCTCCCAGCGCCCGGCCCGGCGTTTGGGCTTTCCCGAGAATAGGACCATATCGCCATTGTGAAATTTCTGAAGAACCCAGCTCTGATTGAACCAGAGCCCCTTCAGATATTCGCCGTCGCAATCGAGCAGAACCGCCGCGAGCGTCTTTCCACCGGAAAGCTGGCGCCCGTCCAGATCGACGACGCGGCCTCGAACCGTTTGCAACTCGTTCTCTTTGAGGTCGGCAACGGCCGAGACGTGCGAGAGGTCGAGAACGTCGCGCGGCAAATAGAACAGGAGATCGGCGACGGTTCGTACGCCGAGCCGGGCCAGCAACTCGGCTCGCTGCGGTCCCACGCCCCGGACGAACTGGACCGCAGTATCGAGAGACGGCTCAACCATGCCGTGCATCATGCCTCAGCCGAGGGCAAAAAAAAAGAAAGCGTCCCGAGCGCAGAGCACCCAGGACGCTTTCATTTACCACTGGCGGAAGTGCGGGCCAACGCTTCCCACCAAGGCAATGTAGAAAAGGTGCATGCGGTGTGCCGTCTTTCTCAAAAAACAATTGATTGTCGCAAGTTGCTTTCGCTGCGTGTGTTATGGCCTTGTGCGGTCTCCTCCCCAACAGGCATGCCGCTGTTGCAGGATTGTGCAATCGTGGCATTATGGATGTAGCACACAGAAAAACAGGGCCAGCTCCGCGACGCGCTCTGCCCCGCGATGACAGCGATCGCACGTCTCTCGACCAAAACAGAATTGCCGATCGGGCGGAAAAAAACGGATCAACGGATACGATCCCGTATGTTGCCGGCATCTGAAGCGGGGCACCGCTGCGTTTCAAAATTGCATCATTGTGGTTTGCCGTCGTGCCACAATGAGTTGCGGCAAGTCACGTGGCGATGATGGGAGATCGTGTTGCCGCGCCACCACAATTGGGACTGGCACCGAATCGAGGAGCCGCACAACGATAGATCAGCGAAATCGCAGGTGGCACAAGGCCTTATTGCGAATCGCCAGAATCTGCGAGGAGATTGGCTCGCCGGTTGCATTACCAGACAAGCATCTTCTCTCCAGTCCGATCCGACCTTGTCAGACCCAGGGGCGCTCGGAACAAATTCGGCGGGGTTCCGTCGGTCGATGTGTGCCGACCGGCGGAACCCCGCCGCTTCCATTTTGGCGCCGCTTCCATTTTGGATCAGCGCGCCGCGCCCGCATAGTGCTTGCGTTCCTGGCGCCGCCAGTAGGCAATCCCCAGCAAGCCCGCCAGCCCGGCGAGCAGGCCCCCAATGGTCGTCGTGTTCACGGCCGCATGGGGTGCATTGGAATCCGACGAGGTGACCGGCTCGACATCCGCGATGTCATCGGCAGCGAGGTCCGCGCCCCCGGCCGGAAGAGCATCGGGCGGAGCAGGTGCCTCGGTGGTGGTCCCCGATCCTGCGCCGCCAGCGGCTGCGGGATGGTTTTCGCGCTTACCCGAAGTCTCGAGGAGAGCGACCTGTGTCTGGTGGGCGCGGTCCGTCGCCGTTTCCCCCGTCGTTCGCTCGATCGCGGCGATCCCATTTTCGTCCGAATCCGTGGCGGGCTGCCAACCGGCGCGAATGTCGGTCAGCTCGATGCGGCCCCGTTTGAGTCCGGAGGTCAGCGGGGCAGTCGGACGCGAGCGAATGCGACTCGCTTTAGCCGTGCCGCTTTCGGTCCCTGGCAGGTTTGAGCTCGAGGTCGAGTCGATCTCAGGTGACGTGCGTTGCAAGCGGGCCACAAAGTCTGATGGCCGTTCTTCGCCTGGCAGGTAGGCTGCCTGTTTCGATTTTTCGAGCTGTTCGGCGACGGCTGCCAGCCTCAGGGCTTCTTCCGGGAAATCGTTGCTCAGCATTTTCTGGGCCCGCTCCATCAACCGGTCGGCACGCTGGCGTTCATAGCCGGTCGCGACGGTCGAGATGTCCACGGCATTCGATTCCGGGGCGGCCGGTGTGATTACCGGAGGATACGCAGCAGCAGCAGTCGGAGGAACAGCCAGCTTCGGACGACGGGCATCCGCGGGAACTTTCGCCGACACCTGGGCGATCGTCTGCTGGGCGGGGCGAACCGGCAAAGTCGTCTGGGCCACAGTCGGTTTTTTCGCAGTGGGCTTGGCATCGGTCGCCTTCGCCAGCGTTGTCTTGTCCAGGGCGGCCTTGGCATTGGCCGTCGACGTTGACTTCGGCGCGACGATCGGCGGACGTGAGGCGACCTGTGTCGGACTGCTTGCGACAGCCGACGCAGTCGGAGCTGCGCCGGGGGTTGCACGGGACTGCGGAGGGCGCGGTTGTCGCTTGGCAATCGCCGGGTTATCGGACAGGAACGGATCCACACCCGCCGGCTTCTTCGCCGGCGTGCGGAGTCCTTTCGCGGCGACTTGCCGGTCCGCAGCACGGCGTTGACGGGGTAGAAGAAGAGGTCGCTCCACTGGCCGCGCTCCACCAGCTCGCGGTCCCCGCGCACCAGCTGCACCACGCCCACGTTCAGCAGCAGGTCCTTTTCCTTGCCGCCCATTTCGGCGTGCGCCACAATCCCCTCGGCC
>JAGVKR010000528.1 GCA_020050375.1 Planctomycetales bacterium | reverse complement strand
CTGACTCTTCTTGCTCGCGGAGGGGGTGCTTCTCTCCGGCAGGTCGACGACCCGATCGCGCAGTTTCTCGGGCCCAACCTGTTTCTCGTCAGCCTCGGGACGTTGTTTGTGCCGCTTCTGACGATGAACTTTGTCGCCGACGAACGGCGGCGCGGAACGTGGGAATTGCTGCTGACCAGCCCTGTATCGCCTGGCCAGGCATTGCTCGGGAAGTTCCTTGCGGGCTGGGGCATGCTGCTGGCCGCATTGTCCCCCTGGGTGTATTACCTGCTCGTTCTGCGACTCTGGAACGGACGAACACAGATGCTGTGGGGCATTGTCCCGTGGTTCGACGGTTTGGGGGTGGATTTCGACCTGGGCCCGGTGGTTGCCGGAGCGATCGGTCTGTCGATGATCGGCGGAACGTTCATCGCGATCGGTTTGCTCTGTTCCAGCGTCTGCCGACGGCCGATTTCGGCGGCATTGCTGACATTCGGCGCATTGGCGGCGCTCCTGATCGTGAGTTTTCTGCCGCGCGCGCTCCTGACTTGGGGATTCGCTCGGGAGCAACTGGTCTGGGTCGAGGCCTTTTCCTGCTGGGGGCAATTGGAGCGTTTCAGCCGCGGGACGATCCTTCCGCGGGTGATGATCGGGCATCTGTCGGTGTGGGTCGCATTGCTGTGGTTGGCGACGTTTGCGGGGCGGCGCGTGGATGATGCGTGACAAGTGTCGTCTTTCGCTCCGCGAAAGGACGTTCTTTCGCGGAGCGAAAGACGACGCTGTGCCAGTCCGAAACGGTTCAGCGAATCCGTTCGATAACGAGCCATGAGATTGACGAACCTGTTGAATTCAATGCGAGCCAAACGTTACCGCCGGCCGCTGATCACATGGATCGCGCTGGTCACGGTGGCGGCGTTCGCCAACGGTATCGTGGCGCGGGTCCTCCCCGAGCAAATCGACCTGACGCGCAAGCGGGTCTTCACGCTTTCGCCGCTCACGCGGAACCTGCTGTCAAAACTGGAGCAACCGGTTGAGATCACGTTCCTGGCGCCGCGCGAATCGAAAAGTGCCGGGGACCGGGCCTTTTCGCAGGCGGCGAGCATGTTCCGCGAATTGCTCGAGACATACCGCACTCAGCAGCCGGCGCTGGTCGTCCGCGAGCTCGATCCGATCTCGAGCGCCGACGCCCGGCAGTTGTTGCAGATGTACCCCGATCTTTCGCCTCCGTGCGTCCTCGTGCGGATCGGCGCCGATGGCGACGGGGGACACGAAGCTCTCCATGCGCGCGACATGGCAGAAGTCCAAGCCGCCGGCGCCGATCGGCCGCCGGTCGTCGAGTTTTTTGGAGAAGCGGCGCTGACGGCAGCGCTCGTGCGACTCACCTCCGGCCGGAAGCAGACCGTCGTTTACGTCCTCACCGGACACGGCGAGCTGTCGCTCGACGACGATGAGCCGGAGAGCCGTCGCGGTCTCGGCGTTCTGGCGGAACAATGGCGAGCGCTGGACATCGACCTTCGTCCGCTCGACTTGCGGACCGAATCCCGCGTGCCGGCCGACGCCGATCTTGTCCTGCTGGCGGGGGGAGAGCTGCCACTGACTCCGCCGGAGATCGAGGCTTTGCGCCGTTACTGGAAGCACCGCGGTCGCGGAATGGTATTCTGCGACCTGAACTACGATCGGCACGCGGGGCAGGTGGTCGCGACGGGACTCGAAGGATTGCTCGCTGAGCTCGGCGTCCGGCTGGGGAACGACCGGGTCGTGATGCCGGGGATGACGGGTCGCGTTGACGCCGCGGCCCTGGCGTATCCAGCGGTGGGAGACCATCCCCTGGTGCGGTCGCTGTCGTCGGCGTCGCTCCTGCTGTACGAGTGTCGCAGTGTCCGGCAACTGGTCGAGGTCTCGCGAACTGCGCTGCATTCGATTCCTCTCCTGGTGTCTCGTGCGGCGCCTCACGCCTGGGCCGACGGAGACCTCGACTCCGATCGCGAACCGGAACCCGGTGGAGAGAACGATCTGCCCGGTCCGGTAGCGATGGCGCTGGCCGTCGAACGGCAACAGGGAGACCTCTCGGAGCCGGTGCTCGTGGTCGTGGGAGATGCCGAGTTTGTCGATAACCGGGCACTGTCGGAGCCGGCCGGTCGCCGGGCGTCGAGCTTTGCGCTGGGCTGCCTCAATTGGTTGAGGGGAAGGAAGGACCTGCTGGGAGACATCCCGCCGCGTCGGAATGAAGGCTATCGTCTGCCGGGAACGGCCGAAGAACAGCGCGGCCTGGTCTGGAAGCCGACGTTGTTCCTCAGCGCGCTCATCCTGAGCGCCGGGGCGACAGTGTGGGTGACGCGGAGGCAAGGGTGACGGAGGGGACGGGAAGGATTCAGGATTCAGCATTCAGGATTCAGAGAATGGCGGGCTTGCGCCCCTGAATGCCGAATCCTGAATCCTGCCCCCACCTCCGTCAGTCGACAATCTCCACCGTCGCCCCGCGATTGAGGGGCTCGGCGATCGTCAACTCGAGGTTCGTGCTGCCGGATTCAGTAGAAATCTCGTTGACGAGCGACTGTGCGGCGACGACATCCGGGCAAAGCGCGAACAGCGTTGGTCCCCACGACGACTGGCACAGGCCGCGAATTCCTCGAGCGTGAAGGCGCTCGGCCAATTCGCGCATTTGCGGATCGGCGTATACGCCCCCCTGAATCGGGGCGAAGTATTCTCCCACGAGCCGGCCGAATTCCGAGAGCGCTTCGGCACAGTGCTCGAAATCAGCTTCGATCACGGCAGGGACAAGTTGCAGGAGCGCCAGCCGGCAGAGACGATCGGTGGTGGTCGCTGGCATCGGGGATAGTTGCGCGAAGCCCTGCCGCTCTTCAGCGCCGGAAAGCCCGACCGCGCCGCGCGGGCGCATCAGAACAAAACGCCATTGGGGAGGGACGTCTGCACGGGCCACGAGAGGGCTGATCGCTTCAGGAGACCATTTTCCCCCTTCGATCAACAGGCCGCCTTGTGAAAACCCGTAAAGACCGACAGCCGATCGCGCGCCCCGCCCGGCGCGTCGGGCCAGCTCGCGGGTTGGAACGTCCCTCTCGCC
>JAGVKR010000416.1 GCA_020050375.1 Planctomycetales bacterium | reverse complement strand
TCGCTCGCGGCGGCCTTTGCCGCCAAGCCTTCGGCGGCGGGGAGACTGTTCGTCAATGCCGCGAGGCTGCCGACCGCTGAACCCGTCAGGAACGAACGCCGGTTGATACCGTTCATCGTCACACCCCCCTGGAATTGAATTCGACGAAACCCCGCCGTCTCCCCCGCTCCGCGCCTCTCCATCTCGCCGTCGCCTCACACGCACTCCCTCGCTAACTCATCGGGTTACGATTGTCCGTCCCCTGTTCCCTGACCCCCAACTCCTATTTCACATACCCGTGGTACACACCCAGCCAGTACGCGAGCGACCAGGCGGCGCCATCATCGAAATCGAATTTCGGGACGGGCCTGGCGAAATCGACCGGAAGCCGGCTGCGATCGGCATGCCGCGTTGAAATCAATTGCGGGTACTTCACCGCGACGGGAACCTGCCCGAACAGCGGGCTCGCGATCGACGATACGGCAAGGGAGATCAGCCACCGCATCGGAGTGATTCCTCGGAGTGCCAATAACGGACTCGTCCGCCGGAGAGCAGCGCCGGGCAGCATTCCTCGCCAGCAATCCGATCGCGCCCGAACGTGCCGCAACGCTGCGGATTCTACACCAGCTCCAATCCGCAAACCACCGACGTTGCAAACGCCGCGCGACTGCGACTCATCAGCAGGAAGCATCACTCGACGATATGGATTACGATAACTCCGAAACCCGGGGGAGTCCGGCAAAGATCCTGAATCGGGGGAGTTTGTCCAAACGCGAGAACGAGGTCGTTCGGATTTCGGAGAAATCCGGCGACAATCGGACTACTCCTTCGCCACCGGTTCATTCGGCGTCGGCATCGAGGCGCCGATCTGCTTTCGCCAGGCGACGAGGCGGCCGTGAAGCTCTTTCGTTTTCTCCGGCATCGCGGAGGCGAGGTTCTTCGTTTGCCCGAGATCCTGGCGCAGATCATAGAGCTCGAGCCGGCCGTCTTCGAAGAATTCGATCAACTTGAATTCGCCAACGCGAATCGCACCGGCCGGAGTCGTTCGCCAGCCGTCACCCCCTCCCAGATATCCGGGGAAATGCCAGAAGAGGGCGTCGCGCGACGGCGGAGTTTGGCCGCCGCTCGTCAGGCAGGAAACAAAACTCACGCCGTCGAGTGGCTGGTCGGGGGGCGGCGAGCCGCCGGCCAGTTCCAGGAACGTCGGGAAGAGATCGACGCTGATAATCGGGACATCGGTGGTCGTGCCGGTGGGAATGCGGCCGGGCCATTTGAAAATGAACGGGACGCGAACTCCCCCCTCGTACAGCGAGCCTTTGCCGGAACGGAGCGGAGCGTTGTCAGTCGGTTCGTTTTTCGTGTTGAGCCCCTCGCGCGTGTAGCCCCCCACCCCTCCGTTGTCGCTGGCGAAGATCACCAGCGTCTTTTCACTGAGGTGCAATTCGTCCAGCAGCGCCACGACGCGCCCGACGCTTTCGTCGACGCTGGCGATCATCGCGGCATACGTCGGATTGTTGTGCCCGCCGGCGGCCGGTTTCGTCGCAAACTTATTCTTCAACTCGGGCTTCGCGTCGTGGGGAGCGTGAACGCCGAAATGCGGCAGATAGAGAAAAAACGGCTCGTCCTTGTGCCGGCGGATGAAGTCGAGCGATTGGTTGGTCAGAAAGTCGGCGAGATACGTTCCCGCAGGGTAATCGACCTTGGGTTTCGTGACGAACTCAACATGCTTGCCCATCGTGACGAGGGCTTCGTCGAACCCGCGCCGCAGTGGATGATGCTCCTCGTCGTCTCCCAGGTGCCACTTGCCGAACATGCCGGTCGCATAACCCGCTTGTTTGAGAGATCCGGCAAGCGTCGTTTTGGCGAGCGGCAATTGTTGCACGTTGTCGACGGGCCGCAGCGACCGCGTCCGCCACGGAAAGCGCTCGATGCTCCCGACGGTGTAGACTCCGGTTCGCGGCCCGTACTGGCCGCTCATCAGCGCCGCCCGGGTCGGCTGGCAGTTGGGTCCGCAGGTGTAGCCACTGGTGAACCGCAACCCGGCCTCGGCCAGCCGATCGATATTCGGCGTCTCATAGTACTTCGATCCCTGGCAACCGAGATCGGTCCAGCCGAGGTCGTCGGCGAGAATGAACACAATGTTCGGGCGCTGCGCCTTGGGACCGTCTGCTGCCTCAACCACGGCCACCGTCAGTTGCAAAGCGCCGATCGCAAGAAAAAGGAACGCACAGAATTGCAACCGTAATGTCGTCTGCATGGCGCTGTCTTCAATCGGCCGACGGGTGAGAGGAGATCGTGACTTCGTGTGCCCCGATCGCGGATCACGACAGGAAGCCCCCGAACCAAACCTCGCGCCATTGTGCGTCGCGCCCCATCGTCGCGTCAATGACCGCCGACTCGAAGTAACACCCAGCAAAGCAGTCGAACGATGTACCGCGGATTCTCACTTGGGTTTGTTCAGAATCTCCAGCTCCATAGCAACGTGAGTTTTGCACATCCCCGAATCGATCGTGGCGTTCAGAGGAACCCAGTCGTCGACGTCGCCCCGTTCGGTCCAGAGCCCCAAATCGGGCTGGGCGTGAGCCAGTTCGAAAGTTCGGCGGGCTTCATCCGTTTTCCCCAGGAGCGCGTAGCACTTAGCCAGTCCGATCAGGGCAAACGTCCGTTCAGGACTGCCGGGGAGGCGATCGATCACCAGGCGGTGGCTTTCAACGGCGCGTGCCGTTTCGCCGTCATAAGCCAGCACATCCCCCGCGAGCAGGTTCGCCCACCCCCAAATGAACGTTCCCGTGCATGTCGAAGAATCCCCAGGGATTGGGTTTTTTCGTGCCAACGCGCCGGGGAAATTCGTTGCCCGTATTGCGCGTCTCACCGAACCAGGCGTAGTCGTTCAATTGTTTTTCGTCGTCGCCGAACGATAGATCGTCCCCTCGCAGAAACAACGGGACACGAAGCACCTATCGAAGCACCTATCGCACTCTCAACGGCGGTGCGTCACAGCAACAACGGGGAGGCGTCACAGCGCGTCGGATGCTGCCGGCCTCACTTCGTCAAAATCAGCTTGCCGTTGCGGGTCAGGCGGAGACGGTAGACTTCTTCGCAATGGGCAATGAGGATTTCGCGGCGTCCCTTCAACAAATCGTCGGAGCGGACGACGGGAAGGACGCTGTCACCGGATGCGGGGGCAAGACCGGGCTTGGGGTCTTGCGGCGGCGAGGAATCGGGAGCGTCAGGCATCGGCGCAGATTCGTACGGACGGGTCTGAGAAGAAACGCGTTTCACTCGCACCGACGGCGATATTAATGATATTGAGATTCAATTTCAACTTAGAACATTGGAATGATCGCGAATGAGGTCGAGCCAAGGAATTGCTGGGCGGCCGTGGAAGCACCAATTGCCCTTGAAAAATCGTTATTTGACGGGATTTTGTTCAATTCCCGCTCGGGTCCTCACCGGATGAGACGAGTTCTCAAATAATGGCTGGGCGGCGGTTGCGCGTTCGGCAACCAGCATCGTCAGCGATCGACGGAGCGGTACTCGCCCCAATCGGCTTGCGCCAGGTTCCGCAGGAAGCGACCGAAGACGGCGTTCCGGGCTTCGTCGGTTCCGATCCCGATCGCGTGAATCGAGACGCGCCGCACGTGGTTGAGCGTGGCGATCTTGGAGACGATCTCGTCCGGAACGACGATCTTCCCGGTTCGCGGCTCGCCGTCGGTCACGAAATAGATCGCTTCGGGCTCCAGCTCGAAGGCGGCCTCGAGGGCATCGTACGACGAGGTCCCTCCCTTGGTCTCCTGCGCCATCACCGATTGGATCGCCTGCTTCCGATTTGTCTCGTTGGCCGGCATCAGCTCCCCCTGCCAGACGTGAACCTGGCCATGGAAGGCGACGATCCCGAAAAAGACGTCCGCGGGAAGCGTGCGGATCACATCGCACAATTCGCGCTTGGCGGCATCGATCTTCCCCCCCTGCTCCATACTGCGGGAGATGTCCAGAGCAAAGACGACCCGTTTGGCGCCGATTGGAATCCCATAAAAGGCGCCGTTCGCACCATACTGCCCGACCGGCGGCGGATCGGACTTTTTCGGAGGCATCTGCTTCTGCTCGACCCACCACGCCTTCCAACCGGCAGCGTCGTCGCGAAAATTCTGCCCGGTGACTCGCATCAAATGAACGATCACGTCGTATTGCACCAAGCCTCGCAACTTCGGCAACTGATCGATGAGGTAAGTGATCGATTCGTCGCCAGGAACCCGAACGACGCCTTGCAGCACACATCGGCGGTAACCGAAGTTCCTCTCAAAGTATTTGGCGCGCGAAAAGAGCTTCAGCGTTCGCAAAGAGTCGGGATAGGCCAGAGCCCCCAAGTCGTCGGCCAGCGTGTGGATCAACCGCTGATTCCCCTTGGGAGCTCCCAGGAACTCGTCGAGATATTTGAGGAGGGCCCCCTGCAATTCGGAATTCTCGGTCGGCCCGAACGCCTTCAAAAGTCCATAAGTCCGCTGATCCATCCCCGATTTTCGCGTCGTCTTGGCAAGTAAATCGAGCAGCGGCTGGGAGACCTCCGGTTGATCGCGCCAGGCGGCGAGCAGTTCAACCGCCGCCTGACGCACCTCGACAGAATCGTCATTGAGAGCCGACTGCCACAGCAATTCGGCCGCCGCGCGCCCCGGAACTTTTCCAAGCTCCCCGACCGCCGCGGCACGATCGGCCGGCTGACGGCTCCGTGACTTCTGGACGAAGAGACGCTTGGCCGTTCGAAACTCGGGAGACTGGTCCTTCGCCGGCGCCTTCCGGTCGGCTGCCGCGAGCAAGCTCACGACCGGGGCGAAGACCGCAATCGCAATCAGGCCCTTCCACAGACCGCGCGAACCCAACATGGCAATTCCCCCTCGGATGCCCGCCATCGTACCGCGCGCAGGGGCGAACCGCCCACCCAACGCATTAAAATCCCGACAGGCGTGCCCGGCGAAGTCACGCAGTGTCGTCTGTACCACGAGATGATTGTTCGTCACGAAGCGCATCTCTGGAAGGGATTCTTTGGCCATCGACTGACGTTTGTGCCCCATTTCTGACGCCTAAGTGACAGCGTTTTCGGACGATCGGACGCCGACTCTCGTTGTTCATTTGCCTCGTTCGACAGCATCGGCTGCCAGTCCATCCGGCAGACCGGTTGTCCGTGCGCAATTCATTCTGACGCGGCCCATCTTTGCCGAAACGTTGCCAAATCCAGATCTTTTGTCCGTTTTTCCGGGAGATCGTGGAGTCCCCGGATAAAAATTGACGAGAATCCTCAAAACGACTACCTTCCGTCCTCTCCACCACGCAGACAATCGAAACGCAGGATTTCGGGGCTTGCCCCGAGCTCCGGCGAGCCATACAGTTGATTGCAGTTGTCAAGGGACTGACATCGTTATGAACATCTCAGTGAGTCAAATGCGGCGTTCTTCCATCATCCTTGGGCTGTGCGCCTTAACGTATCTGATCGTTCCCGCCGGGATCGACGATGATGACGACACGCCCACGGTCCGCTACCTGCAATCCGCCAACGGCACGCTGATGATCTGTGGCGGCGGCGAGATGTCTGACGACATCATGCTGCAATTCGTCGAATCCGCCGGCAACGAACAGGCGAAGATCGTCGTCATCACGACGGCGAGCGAAACCGCCGACACCGAGGAAATCGAAGAGGATCTCGAGTTCTGGCGCGGCTTGAAGATTCAAAAACTGACAATCCTGCACACGCGCTCGCGTGAGACAGCCAACGATCCGCAATTTGTCCAACCGCTCGCCGAGGCCACCGGCATCTGGTTCATCGGCGGCAAGCAGGCCTGGCTGGCCGATACCTACCTCGGCACTGCCTCGGAACAGCAAATCCACGACGTGCTCCGCCGCGGCGGCGTGGTCGGCGGAATCTCGGCCGGGGCGGCAGTGATGTCGTCGGTGATGATCCGCGCAGGGGAAACCGAAGCGGTGACGGGACGCGGGTTCGGGCTGCTGCCCGGCACGATCGTCGACCAGCATTTCCTGGCGCGGCACCGCCAGCAGCGGCTGATGGGGGCGCTGGCCGCTCACCCCGGCATGGTCGGCCTGGGAATCGATGAAGGGGCGGCTGTCGTCATTCACGGGCGGAGCCTGAAGGTCCTGGGAAACTCCGATGTGGTGGCCTGCATCTCCCCGTCGCTGGGGCGCGGCCCGAAAGTCGAAACGCTGAAACCGGGCTCG
>JAGVKR010000515.1 GCA_020050375.1 Planctomycetales bacterium | reverse complement strand
GGAGATACTCGGTACGACGAAAGAACAGGAGCAGCTCGCACTCGGCGGCTTCCGGCGAACCGAGCGGAACGAAACGCACCTCGCGCTGATTCAAGGCGGGTGATTGACGGGCGACTTCATTCCATTGCTCGGCGTGCAGCACCGGTGCAACGGCGACAGTCGCTTGATCGGGAACATGTGCGGCCACCTCATCGATCACTTCCCGCAGAACGCCGTCCCCCCAATAGGAGACCGGGAGCCCCATCCGCTCCGCACCGGTCAATCCTCCCGTCAGCACGTTGTAATAGCTCAACCAGCAGGGGGCCATCACAAAGAGGCCGTATGACTGCGCCGCGATCAGCCCCGCCACGACCGGTCCGCAGACTTTCACCGGAAATCGGGCCGCCAACCGTTCGCGCAACCAGCCGCCGCCGCACCCGACGAAGACTCCCCACAAGGGAAACGACACCGAAAACAATCGCTCCCCATCATAGACAGCCACTCCCGGAATGCTGAATACGATCAACGGAAAGATGAGACATCCAAGGATCAGCGTGGCGCGCGACCGAAGGCCCTCCTGCCGGAGGCTGTTCCACAGCCCGCACGCTCCCAGCAGGTGCAACCCGATCGGAATCGTTGACCCCCAGATCACCCAGGGATAATGCCAGGGGACATCCCGATCGGCGATCGACTGGCCGCCATACCAGACGTAGATCACCGCCCGCTCGGTCGTGCGCCCCAGGTAGCGCTGGATGTGGTCCACGGGCGAATCCCACAGATACGGCCACCCGGCGAAAAAGACGAGGCCGCCGACCAGACCCCACAGGGGAACCAGTCCAATCGCGCGCTTCCGCCACACAAGGAACGCCCAGAGTGCGATCGGAATCGGCAGGAGCACCGCTTGTATCTTCGTCAGCAGGGCCAGGCCGAACAGCCCGCCGCCGACGATCGCGCTGCGCCAGGTGGGCGCCGAGGCGCGAGCGACCTCATCCGAGTAGGGTGGGCTGTGCCCACCGGGTCGTGTCCCCAGCTCGGTGGGCACAGCCCACTCTACGGATCCCCACCGGTCAGCGATATACAACACCACCGCCGCGTAAGCGAGATTAATGCAGCTTTCGAGGGCCGCGAGGTGTGCGTGTCCGAACGTGCGGGGCAAGAGCACGACGGCCGCCGCCGCGAGCGTTCCCGCCCATCTTCCGTGCCAGCGGCTTGTGAACCAGCCCACGAGAAAGACTGTGGCCGCAAAGGCCAGCGCCGGCGCCGTACGGGCACAGGTGAACGAATACGGAACCTTCGTGCCGATCGGCGGCGAGATCACAAACGCCAACTCATGGCAAAGCCCGATCCATAGCCGGCCGAGCGGGGGATGATCGGGAAGCTGGGCGTCAATCGCCCGATACCCCGCCAGGTCGCCCGCCAGCAATCGATCGACGAGCTGCACTCCCTGAGCGACGTTGAACACCTCATCAACCGTCAGACCCGGACCGTCCCATCCGCCCGGATGATCCCCCGTCGGGTCAAGCATCGCTGTCACGGCGACAAGCGCGATGCATGAAATCGCTGCCGGCCAGAACCAGGTCGAATTCACAAAGCGTGCGCCGCGCGTCATGGTTCGTCCGATGCTACACCAACGGCCGGTTGGAGACTATGCCGCCCGTCGCTTATGATACGGACCGTGCCGACGGCAGAATCCATTGGAGCGCTGCGTCGGCTTGCTCCCTCGTTGATCCGGCAATCCTTCCTCTACCCATGGTTCGCGACTTCACGACCGAGAGCCTGTCGCACGATCCGATCCACGGATACATCCCGTTCATTTCCCGCTCGGGGCTTCCCGCCGGCGAGGTTTCGGAGCAGGAAGTGATCGACCATCCGTGGGTCCAGCGGATGCGGCAGATCCACCAGTTGCAGACGGCGTGGTGGGTTTTTCCATCGGCCGAGCACACTCGCTTTCAACACGTGCTGGGGGTGATGCATCTGGCGTCGCTGGCGATCGATCATTGGTACGAATCGCTCTGCGAGTCGTGCCGGAATGTTCCCTCACGGGCCTACGTCGAGTCGCTGGCCCGCATGGCGGGGTTATTGCACGATGTCGGTCACGGACCGTTCGGGCATTTTTTCGATGACCATTATCTCGACCAGTTCGGTGTCACGCACGAAGACCTCGGCTCGGCGATCATCAACGGGGAACTCGGAGACCTGCTCCGCCGCGTTCGCCGCAACCCGCGCGGAAAGCTGGGGCCGCTGGAAGAGATCGACCCTGCGCAGGTCGGCTGGCTGATCCGCCGGCCGTCGCAGAAATCTGCCGACGAACAGGGGCACCCCGACTGGCTGGTCAAGCTGCGGGCCCTCTTCAGCGGGATCTACACGGTCGACAATATGGATTTCGTGCTCCGCGACTCGTACATGTCGGGGTACAACGTCAAGGCGTTCGATCTGTTCCGGCTCTTGCACTACAGCTTTTTCACGCCCGAGGGTTTGACGATCCACGCCCGCGGGCTGCGGGCCCTGATCAATTTCATTGAAGTCCGCGCCAATCTGTTTCGCACGATTTATTTTCATCGGACGGTCCGCGCGCTTGACGTGGCGCTTGAAGAGATCTTCGCCGACACGATGGCGCACCTGTTCGACGGCAATCCGCTCGAGCATCTCGACGAATACCGCCGCTTCACCGAGGCGTCGTTTCTGGTCGACGTGCAGCGCTGGCCCTCCAGCGGTGATCCGGCGTTGCAGACACTGGGAATGCACTGGCAGAGAATTTTTTCGCGACAACTGCTCTGGAAAATGGCCGCCGAGCGAGCGATGTACTTCCATTCGGGGCAGTCGGAGCAAACGACGATCTTTTCGGAGCCCGACATCGTCGAGAAGCGGCTGCGGAAGAAGCTTCCCAAAGACGTTCGCGACGTTGAGATGCGCGTCGACATCGCCCGGCACTACCACCGCCCGAGCACAAAGCTGCCGGCGGGCGGCCAGAACTACGTCTTCGACCCGGCCGACTGTCCCCCCCGCGAGCTGAGCGATTATGAGCTCTTCCGCGAGCTGCCTCTCAGCTTCTCGATCTGTCGCATCTACACCCGCGACCACCGGCACGACGCGGCCATCCAGAAGGCACTGGTCGCAATCCTCGGCGATGCGGGGGATGCGAAGACGAATATGTGAAGGATGTCGTCGGACGCGAACAATAGTCCGTTGGGCTGGGAGTGATTCGAATGCTCAAGCCGCTCGATGAGGCCGATCGTTGGCGCCTTCTCCTTTTTGCGACCACGGCATTTACGGCAGCGTCGATTCGAATCGCCGCTTGGCGGTACGCGGCTTGGTACGATCCCTGGCTGACGCCGCGCAGAACGCATTACATGATCATCTGGTCGCAGATTGGTAGCCAGTTTTTCAGCATCAATGCCTTGCTGATCTTTGTGGGGATCGTCTTGCTTGCACAGCATTCAAGTCTGCGTCAGCGCTTGCTGACCTGGCTCGCATTGGCCGCGCTCGTTGCCAGCATCGGAATTCCGGGTTCACCGTAGTATCCGCATGGCAATTGGACACAGTTTTGCCGAGGGTTCCGATCCTGCCGATTGTACGCGACCTCCCGAGACCAGTTGTAGGGGACTTTCCGGGGCTTCTTCGTCCCCTGCAAGTGACGGTCCTTCCGGTCGATACAGTTTTGCATGACCCACCCCGATGTCGAACTGTTCGATGCCCATCCCGAGTGGCGGCCGCTGCTGGCCGCGTACCAGGAGCGGCACACGTCGCAAAAACTCGAATGGAGCCCTCGCATCGGCGAAGTCGAAGGTCTTGCCGCCGAGCAGCTTTCCGTCGTGCATGGCAAGCTGATCGCCCTGGGCATGCTCAAATTCGAGATCAGCAGCCGCGCTGATGGCGTCCAGTATCAGGTGACGACCCTCGGCCGGCAGGCGCTGCTCCCCCCCGAATCGCGGCACTTCGTCCCCGAGTGGATGCAGACCGAAGAAGCCGAATCAACGGCCGCGTGAAGTCGGTCCCGGCGTTGACAGGTTTGAGGAGAGCAGCGATCGGAAACCTGCTGCAGTGTCGGCTTCAGCCGACACGTCACCACATTTCGTGTGGACTGAAGTCCACACTACGAAGTTGTCGCCGGGAAGCTCGCTGAGCATCTGCCGATAGGCCCGGGACCGCACGACGTCGAGGAAGGCGCGCATCCGCGGGTCGCTCTCGAAATCGGTCCGGTAGCAGACATCGTAGGTCTCTTCGCGAACGCTGAGGAATTCGAGTCCTGCCTCTTCCGAGACGAGTTGCAGACAGACCCCGACGTCCGCCCAGCCGCTGCGGATCGCCTCGGCGCCCCGCCGATGATCACGGGCCAGCCGTTTGGGGGGCGCACGCCCTTCGAGCAGCTCGTCGAGACACTGCCTGGCGCCTGAGCCCGGTTCGCGTCCCACCCAGCGCATTTTCGATCGCATCAGGCGCTGGATCGATTCGGCCCGTTGTCCCGGGCCGATGGCGATCCCTTCCGTCCAGCGCGTCAGTTGCAGCAGGCTGAATCCGGCTCCCAGCTTCTCACGAACAGCGCCGGCGTTGTCGTTCTTCCGCGACGCTTTCGACAAATGCACCCCCGCGAGGTACACCAGCCCCGCCCCGAGCAGATCCAGCGCCTGCGTGCTCGAGCGCGGCAACACGAGCAATCGCCAGTGGCCGGCCCGCGCCAACTCGGTCGCGAGCAAGCCCGCGGCCGGATCGCAACTAACCATCACCAGCGTCTGCTCGGGGGAGCGCTCGGTCTCGATGGCGCTGACTTCCGTCCGCGAAATCCCGGTCTTTCCCGCAAGCTCATCCTGAGACCACCCGTGAGAGCGTGTGAAAGTTTCGACTGAATAGACGGTCGCATACAACCTGTAGTGTTGGCTTTAGCCGACACGATACAACATCTCGTGTGGACTGAAGTCCACACTACAAACTTTCACACGCTCTGAGCGGTCCGTTGCTGCTTCACGCGATTCGCGCGCGGCTCGGCATGAGACATGATTCTGTCATCGTAATATACCGACAAAGGAGTGCCGATTCCGCTGTCCCAGATTGCCGATTTTTCACTTTCCGACGGGCAGACGATCATCGCCCGCGACAGCGGTCAGCGACGAATCACGGTTCGCTGCGACATTGTCGGGCGCGACCAAGGGGGGTTCGTCGCCGACGCCAAGCAGCAGTTCGCGGGAGCGATCACAGCGCCGGAAGGAGTCGGGGTCCGCTGGATCGGGATGTTCGAGAACCTCGAACGCGCCACGCGCCACTTTCTGATCCTGATTCCTGCGACCATCGTCATCATTTATGGCCTGTTGCTGATGATGTTCCGCTCGCCGCGCGAGGCGTTTCTGGTGTTGCTCTCGCTGCCGTTCGCCTTTCTCGGCGGCGCGCTGGCCCTGTATTTTCGGGGGATGACGCTGAACGTCTCGAGCGGCGTCGGCTTCGCTGCCCTGTTCGGAGTCTCGGTGATGGACAGTGTGTTCATGGTGGAATGGATCACGGCGATGCGCCGGCGCGGGCTGACCTCGGACGAAGCGGTGGTCGAAGGGGCGCTGGGCCGGCTCCGTCCGAGTCTGATGACATCGTCGGTCGCCATCCTGGGATTGCTGCCCGCGTCGTTGGCCGTCGGGCTGGGCTCCGACGTACAGCGTCCGCTGGCGACGGTGATCGTCTGGGGCCTGGTCAGCACCGAGATCCTGACGCTGTTTGTCGTCCCGGTTCTGTATCGCATTCTTGCTCCGAAGCAGCTTCCCGACGTCGCATAGAATCCAGCGCCCCCATTGGCCAAAGCCGTGCCACGACGCGGAACCCAATTGGCCAAATTCTGCCTGAAAATCAGGCATCGGCGAGTGGACTTCAGGCAGCGCGTTCATAGCGGGATTTTGGCGAGATGCGTGGCCTCATATTTCCGGGAAAGTTGATACCCTGGATCGTGGTTTCGCATTCACGATCGGCAAGGCACCGAACTTGCTGTTATAGTCGGACTACGAATTCAGCCGATTCGCGTCAATCCGGCTGGACGATTGGGGATTCATCAGCCATCGTTATGGGGCAAGTGCCGCCGCGTCCCGTTCTTCTGACCGGGACGCCTGCCGAGCCGACGAATTGCGAGTTCCGCGTCGCGGCCTGATGGTGAACTGCGGATGTCAGGGAGCTGCCCATTCGCAGCCGGAGTGAGTCATGTCGATTCGGATCGCGCTGAACCACAAGACCAAATACACCTACGACCGCTTGGTGACGTTGCAGCCGCACGTCGTCCGGTTGCGCCCCGCGCCGCACTGTCGCACGCCGATTCTCAGCTATTCGCTGCGGGTCGAGCCGCATCTCCAGTTTTTGAACTGGCAGCAGGATCCGTACAGCAATTACCTGGCACGGCTCGTGTTTCCCGAACCGGCACGGGAATTCAGTGTCGAGGTCGACCTGGTCGCTGAAATGACGGTTATCGACCCGTTTGATTTCTTCATTGAATCTTACGCCGAACGCTCTCCGTTCATTTACGATCCCGGTTTGACGCGCGAGCTGGCGCCGTACCTGGAGACCGCTCCCGCCGGACCGAAGCTGGTGGAACTGGTCGAGTCGCTGCGCCGTAGCGACGTGCGAACGGTCGACTACCTCGTCGACATCAATACTCACTTGCAGAAACGCGTCGACTACCTGATCCGCATGGAGCCGGGCGTTCAGTCGTGCGAAGAAACCCTCACGAAGGGAAGCGGGTCGTGCCGTGACTCGGCCTGGCTGCTCGTTCAGGTGTTGCGGCATCTGGGGCTGGCGGCGCGGTTCGTCTCGGGGTATTTGATTCAACTGGTGGCGGACGTACCGGCGTTGGACGGACCTTCCGGCCCGACACACGATTTCACCGACCTGCATGCCTGGGCCGAGGTCTACGCTCCCGGCGCCGGTTGGATCGGGCTCGATCCGACATCGGGGCTTCTCGCGGGAGAAGGGCACATCCCACTCGCCTGCGCGGCCGAGCCCACCAATGCCGCGGCGGTCACCGGCTCGTTCGTCTGGACGCGCGATCCTGCGAGCGAGGAGAGCGAAGAGTGCCACGAGGAGTTCGAATTCGCCATGTCGGTGGCCCGCGTGCAGGAATTGCCGCGCGTGACAAAACCCTACAGCGACGCCCAGTGGTCGGCGATCGACACGCTCGGAGAGCGCGTCGACCAGCGTCTGCGCGAGCTCGAGGTGCGCCTAACGATGGGAGGCGAGCCGACTTTCGTCTCGATCGACGATCGCGACAGCCCCGAATGGAATACAACCGCCCTCGGCGCCGGCAAGCGACAGCAGGCGGATATCCTGCTCAAGCGACTCCAGCAGCAGTTTGCTCCGGGCAGCCTGTTGCACTACGGGCAGGGGAAATGGTATCCCGGGGAACAATTGCCGCGGTGGGCGTTCGGCTGCTACTGGCGGACCGATGGGGTTCCGCTTTGGGAGGACATCACGCTCGTCGCCGATCTCGATGCGAACTATGGGGTCGGCCCCGAAGATGCTCAGCGGTTCATCGCGTCTCTGGCGCGGCGGCTGAGGGTCAACACCGAATTCGCGATCCCCAGTTACGAAGACGTCTGGTACTACCTGTGGCGCGAACGCCGGCTGCCAACCAACGTTGATCCGCTGGAGAGCAAACTCGACATCGAGGAAGACCGCCTGCGGCTTGCCAAAATCTTCGAACAGGGGCTGGACCGGGTCGTGGGGTACGCCCTGCCGCTGCGGCGGCAGACTTCGGGCGACGCGTCGCGGTGGGAGAGTGGCCCGTGGTCTCTCCGGCAGGAGCATTTGTTCCTGATTCCCGGCGATTCGCCGATGGGTTACCGGTTGCCGCTCGATTCGTTGCCGTGGGAG
>JAGVKR010000549.1 GCA_020050375.1 Planctomycetales bacterium | reverse complement strand
TGCTGCTCGCCCCCCGAAAGCTGTGCCGGAAAATGGTCCATGCGGTGCGTCATCCCCACCAGGCCCAGCGCTTCTTCGGGCGTCATCGGGTCGCGGGCAATCTCCGTCACGAGCGCCACGTTCTCGCGGGCGGTGAGGCTCGGGATCAGATTGTAGAACTGGAACACGAACCCGACGTGATTCCGACGGTACGTCGTGAGCAGGTTGTCGTCATCGCTCGTCAGGTCGCGCCCGCGGTAACTGACGTGTCCGCTCGTCGGCACGTCGAGCCCGCCCAGGATGTTGAGCAACGTCGACTTGCCGCTCCCCGATGGGCCGAGGAGCACGACAAACTCCCCCTCATACAGCTCCAGATCGACGCCACGCAGCGCGTGAACGTCGACTTCCCCCATGTGGTAAACCTTGGTGATCCCCTGCGCCTGGTAGACGGCGCGGCGCGGGCCGGCTGCACCATTTGAGGGATCGGTCTCCGGGGCCGGTTCGCTGGTCACTGGGGTCACGCTCATATTTCACGGCAACGACATCGGCCGGAAGGCGGTTCCAGCCGATTCCTCTAGAAACCTCGCGCATCTCAATAGTATAATCGCACGCCGAGCCCTCCGGTTCGCGGATTCGTGGCGATTTCCCGACTCCGGGAACACAAGCTTAACCGCATACCGGAACTGGGAATAACCACGTTTGTATCATGCCCTTGCAATTCCAAACCGTTCAGCTCGGCTCCCCGCGAAAGAAGGGGGAAGGAGTGCGAATCGGCGCCGTGCGTTACTTACCGCGGGGTGTTCGCAAAGCCGATTATGCAAAGCGCGATTTCTTCGACGTCTGGCTCCCGTCTCTCGCTCCCAGCCGCACGCTGCTGGCCGAGCACAAAAAGTCGCGAATGACTCCCGCGGCATTTTTCCGACATTACCGGGCCGAGATGGCCGAAACCGAGCCACGGCAGACGATCGCCCTCCTCGCCACGCTGGCCCGGCACACGCCGATCTCGATCGGCTGCTATTGCGATGACGAATCGCAGTGCCATCGCTCGGTCCTCGGCGAGCTGATCCGCAAAGCGGCGTCGAATTGATGGACTATGGCCGGCGAATAGTTCCCGCCATCGAACGACACGAGTAGAATCTCTCCGTAGCACGGACTGTTAGTCCGTGCGTCAGCCGAACGTCGCCCGAGATGTTGATTGAAAGACGCACCCGCGTTGATAACTGTGCGAGTGCTGTCCAACGAGACACACGGGCACTGGCCCCGTTTTTCGACCCGCACGGGCTAACAGCCCGTGCTACAAATTGTGGCAAATTCGCAACTGATTGGATGACATTTCTCCGATACGAGGCCGCTGAATATGTCTGACGCCGACCCTGCTTCCGACGCTTCCCCCGAATCGCCGGCAACCCCCGCCGCAGGCGGCCCCGCGCCGCCGGAACTGAAGCTCGCCCTCAAGGCGTTCAAGAAGCGGCTCAAGCTGACCCGCCTCGACGCCGAATCA
The DNA here is from genome assembly GCA_020050375.1 of Planctomycetales bacterium. GTDB lineage: Bacteria > Planctomycetota > Planctomycetia > Planctomycetales > Planctomycetaceae > SIAF01. The sequence continues at coordinate 3,106 of JAGVKR010000549.1, read as the reverse complement.
CGGCTCGGCGTCGGCCCCTTGAGCGGCGGCAAGACCTGGGGTGTCACCGCGATCGTCCCGCCCAATCAATATCCCCGCGCGATCTGGGACGAGCTGGTCAAACAAGGCAAGCTCAAAAACGATGGCCACGGGCTCTATTCGCTCGTGGAATGAATCTTCCACAATGGGATGGGTGCCCGGCACAAGTCCGCATTGCGGAGCGCCGATTGGTTCTATTCGTATGCCGCGTCGAACTCGGAAGTCGACGCTACCCGGCTCGCCATAGTTCTCGATCCCTTACCTTGGAACTGTCTCCACATCCCGTCGCTGCTTTGCGCGACGGAAGAATCGATGGACGGCCAGCGTCCCCAGCATCGACACGAGCATCACGACCGTCGCAGGCTCGGGGACCACGCGCGATTCCAGCGATAGAATGTCGCCGGTCGCGAACGGATCAGCCGCACCGACCTCGCGGAGCGAGACACTCGCCGTGGCGAATTGATGAAGTTGCAAGTCCAACGGCGTTGTCCGTGGCAATCCGTCGAAAGCCGTTCCGCTCGGGTCCGACAGGCGGATGCCGAATTCGTAAAGATTGCCCCGTGTGTCTCCGTGAACGAAGAGCACGAGCACCTCGTCCCCCCCTTGCGGAAGATTGTCGTTGATCGCAATCGTCACCCCCAGGGGGTTTTCGAGGAATGTCCCGAACGGATATTGAACTTTCGACGCCGGCTCGAAATCGTCGAAGAACGACGTCATGAACCCCGGTGGTGGACTGCCGCTGGAGGGCGCCAGGTCGACGTCCCACGACAGCGTTGCCAGCAAATCATCGCCGACGTTCAGATCCAGCCCGTCGGGAACATTCGAGGTCTCGTTGATCTTGGATCCAACGACGACGATCTCTTTGGGTTTCGACGATTTCGCCATGCCGATACCTCCGGTCAATGGGCGCCCGCGGGACGGGGAATGGATTCAAACGCCAGCCGATCGGACTTTCGCCCCTGATTCTGGTCAGGTGCTGAACGCGACGTCAATTGCATTCGATCTCACCACCGTCCGCACTTGCTGGATTAACCAGCGAGCCGTGCTGCCGCTCATCGCGTTTCGGCCGGCATTGTTCCGTCACGCGTCCGGCGGCGTTAGAATCGGCCCGTTCACGGTTCAAGTCCAACCGGGTTTCGCAGAGGAACGGCGTGCACCACCTGCGACGCCGGGGGCTTCACGACGAATCGAGCCCCTCACGTTGCAAGGGCTAAACCCCACTGAGAGCTGGCATGAAGACTCTCTTTCTGACAACAATTCTCTGCTTCTCGGCGGGGCTGCTCCATGCGGCAGAGAGACCCAACACTGATCCTCTCCTCACGCGTCGATTGATTCGCCGTTTGCAAAGTTGCGCGCGCCGATCGACACACCTGCCGAATTCCGCTCTGGCTGAATTCAGCCATGCGGCAAGTTCGTCATCGTCGGTCAATCGGCGTAAGCCAAAGGAAGAACGCGTCTTGTAAAATCTGTTCCGTTCGACTGCGAAATCGGCACGCGGCATGCGGTCTTTGTTGATCGCTGAGGCGGCAAGCGTTGGCCCGCACTTGACCGCTCGGCAATTGAAAGCGTCTCGGACGTCACGTTCGAGACGCTTTCTTTATTCTTCTCGTTCGGCAGAGATTCAGGGGGCTCACGCCCCCCGCTCGCCTCTCCTCTCGACTCTCTCGCCTCCACTCTCTAGCCGCCGTCAGGCGCTTGCCATTCGCCCCAGTGTTCGAGGTAGTGGGCGTACGCGGGGACGCTCTCGGCCCGCGTTTCGAGAAAGGCCTTCGTCTCGGCGACGAGCTTCTGCTCTTCTTCAAGCTTCAGCTTGCCCAGCAAAACCCGCGTCCGCAGAAAGACGAAGTACGTGTCGAGGACATCGCAGCGGCAGTAGTCGTTGATCTCCTGCGCCTGCCCGGCGTCGTGCATATCCTGCACTTTCGAGCCGTCAATCGACGTCTTACCGGGTTTGCCAATCAGGTTGGCGATCAGATTGAGCCCTCCCGAGAGTCGGGTGGCGCCGAAGTTCGACAGCACGTCGTACAGGTCCAGATGTGCCCAGAGGTTGTACCGGTTGCGGGCCTGCTCGAACGATTTGTCCTCGATGTTGAACCAGAACGGAACGTTGAACCCGTAACGGAACGCGGCCAGTTCCAGCAATGGGATGTCGTAGCCGCGGCCGTTGAACGAGACGAGCGTCGGCCGCTGGTAATGAGTCCACCCCTGCCAGAAATGTTTGGTGATGACGTGCGGGCGGTATTGCGGCGCATCGAGTGTCGTCAGGTCGAGCAGGTGGAACTTCGCGTCGACTTTGGCGACCGCCACCGCAATCGGCAGCATGTATGTCACTGGCAGGATGTCTTTGCCGTCGCCGCGCTCGGCGAGCACCTCGTCGCGGTATCGGCGGATCGCCTGCTGCGGGGCAAGCGTCTCCTGCGGATAGCGGATCTTCGCCACCAGGTCCCCGTCGGCGATCGCCTCGCAATCGAAAACCAGATATTTGACCTGCTGTCGCGAATCGTCCATCGGGGCACCGGGGGGGAGATCAGAATCGGGAACGAGGATTCAAGAAACGGATGCTGGCAGCGAATCGCTAAGTCAGAGAGTTGGGGAGTGGAAGAGATGGGGAGAAACGAGACTTCCGGCTTCGAACAGGAGGCGCGAACCAACGCTTGCGGTTTCGCCGGTTCTGCGTCGACTTCCGCGTCGACAACGAGCAGCGACCGGCAACACAGAACGACAGAAATACAGAATTTTCAACGTCCGGTGATCCGTGGCACGCCGCGGCACGTAATATACCAGAAGCGGCTGGCGCGGTATGCTGTGGCGGCGGCGAGCGGCGGCGGCGATTTCGGAGTTCATTTTTACGAGGGCCGGCATGTCCGAGAGTCAGACGACGATTCCTCGTTCGAACGTGCGGTTCGGCGAATGGCTGAGCCGCGGATTTCAGGCGTTCGGCGAACAGTGGCAAAACTGGCTCGTGCAGATGCTGATCGCATCGGGGATCACGCTCGCCGCGACCACCTGCCTGATCCTGCCGGTGTTTCTGGTGCTGGGGCCGCTCTCGAGCGGCCTGCACTATTGCGGGCTGCGGGCCGTACGGCGG
>JAGVKR010000831.1:7500-10734 GCA_020050375.1 Planctomycetales bacterium | reverse complement strand
AGTCGTCCTCTCGGCCAACGTCCACAACTATCTCAAGACCGCCAAGTCGGTCCGCGTTGTGCTCGAAGTCGACGGGGGAACGCTGTCGCCAATGGGCGAACTGACGAAGAGCGTGACAATCGACGCCAACGGCGAGCAGCGCGTCGACTGGCGGATGAAGGTCAAACTGAACTCCCCCCCTTACGAAGGGGGGGCCGGGGGGGGTGGGTCGGGTGACGGGGTCGCCGTCGTCCGCGTGAAGGCCCTCACCGATGAAGAATCCGACGCCGTCGAGATGAAGTTTCCCGTGTACGTCCACGGCATGCTCAAGATGGAATCGTTCGCCGGCGTAATCCGCCCCGACAAGAGCAATGCCAACGTGACGCTCAACGTCCCCGCCGAGCGGCGAATCAGCGACAGCCGCATCGAAGTCCGTTATTCCCCGACGCTCGCCGGCGCGATGGTCGATGCGCTCCCCTACATGGCCGACTATCCCTACGGCTGCACCGAGCAGACGCTCAATCGCTTTTTGCCCACCGTAATCACGCAGAATATCCTGCTGCGGATGCAGCTCAACCTGAAGGACATTCAGGAGAAGCGCACCAACCTCAATGCCCAGGAAATCGGCGACGATAAAGAGCGCGCCAAAAGCTGGAAACGCTTCGACCGCAATCCGGTCTTCGACGAAGGCGAAGTCCGCACAATGGTCAAGGATGGTTTGCAGGCCCTCACGTCCATGCAGCTTTCCGACGGCGGCTGGGGCTGGTTCTCGGGCTTCGGCGAGCAGAGTTGGCCGCACACGACGGCCCTCGTCGTCCACGGCCTGCAGGTCGCCAGACAGAACGACGTGGCTCTCGTGCCGGGAATGCTCGAACGCGGTGTCGAATGGCTCAAGATCTATCAGGCCCGCGAAGTCGAACGACTCAAGAACGCCGCCGACAAGAAGGCGAACACGAACTGGAAGGACCACGCCGACAACCTCGACGCCTTCATCTACATGGTGCTGCTCGATGCCGACGTCGCCAATAACGACATGCTCGAGTTCCTCTACCGCGACCGCACGCACCTGGCGCTCTACAGCAAGGCGATGTTCGGCCTGGCGCTCCACAAGCAGCAGCAGACCGAGAAGCTCAAGATGATCCTCGAGAACATCGAGCAGTTCCTCGTCCAGGACGACGAGAACCAGACGGCGTACCTCAAGCTCCCCGAGAACAATTATTGGTGGTACTGGTACGGCAGTGAGAACGAGGCCCAGGCGTATTACCTCAAGCTGCTCTCGAAAACGAGCCCCAGGGCCGAGAAGACATCGCGGCTCGTCAAATACCTGCTCAATAACCGCAAGCACGCGACATACTGGAACAGCACCCGCGACACGGCGATCTGCATCGAGGCTCTCGCCGAGTACATGACCGCCAGCGGCGAAGACAAGCCCGACATGACGCTTGAAGTCTGGCTCGACGGCAAAAAGCAAAAGGATGTGAAAATCGACGCCGGCAACCTGTTCACGTTCGACAACAAGTTCGTTCTCACGGGGGACGCCGTCGAAACCGGCAGGCACACGGTCGAGCTCCGCCGCAAGGGAGTCGGCCCCGTGTACTTCAACGCCTACCTCACCAACTTCACGCTCGAAGACTTCATCACGAAAGCCGGCCTCGAAGTGAAGGTCGATCGCAAGTATTACAAGCTCACGAAAGTCGCCAAAACAATTAAAGTCGCCGGCGCGCGGGGCCAGGCCGCCGATCAGAAGGTCGAGAAATACGAGCGGAGCGAGCTGGTCAACCTGGCGACCCTGAAATCGGGGGACCTTGTCGAGATCGAGCTCGAAATCGACAGCAAAAACGACTACGAGTACCTGATCTTCGAAGACATGAAAGCCTCGGGCTTCGAGCCGGTCGAAGTTCGCTCAGGCTACGGCAGCAATGGACTGGGGGCCTACATGGAGCTTCGCGACGAAAAGGCCTGCTTTTTCGTCCGCGCCCTGGCCCGTGGCAAGCACAGCGTCTCGTACCGGATGCGAGCCGAAATCCCCGGAAAGTTCAGCGCCCTCCCCACCCGCGCTTACGCGATGTACGCCCCCGAGCTGAAGGGGAATTCGGATGAGATCAAGGTCGTAATTGAAGATTGAGGACGCCATCCCACTATGCATCGTCCGTTTGTCACTGCTTTCGCGGATGCTTGCGCGACTTCTTTTTCACGACATGTACACGGGAAGTGACTCGTTCTGGCTGCGAGACATCGAGGCCCGCAACCGCCGACTGCAGTTGCTCGGAAACCCACGCATTCAGGCTTTTTCCGGAAATGCTCGCGGCCAGATTCGCCTTTCGGTGCAATTCAGGCGGAATTCGCGCTACGAATTGACCTGAGAAGGGCTTGTCCGGCTCCTCGCCTCGCTCGGCGCAGAACGCCAGGTAATCGTCGATCGATTCCTGAAACGCCTTCTTCAATTGAGTGACGCTTTCCCCCTGAAACGTGATGACGTCGCGGGTGTTGATGACCTCTCCGTGGAAGATGCCGGCCTCGGCGTCGAACTCGACTTTCCCCATGTATCTTTTGTATTCCATCATGGCGTTACTCCCGCTTCTGTCAGGAATCGTCGCATCGATCGAACGGCCCCCTTGCCTGTTTCCTTCTGTGGATGCGGACGGTGAAAGACCGCCCGAACTCCGTTCAAAGCGATGCGCACCCGTGATCCTTCCCCTTCGCTGATCTCGGTGCCAGCCGCCTTGAGCATTGACTCGATGTCCCTCCAAGGGATCCCCGAGCGGACAGGATCCTCGAAGACCGCCTGCAACGTTCGCAAGTGCTTTTTGTCATACTCCACAGAATAGTATCACATGATGATACTATCGTCAAGGCTGCCACGTTTTCTGCACTTAGGCCGAAGTCAATATTCTGTCTGATGCGAGCCTCCTGCCGCTCATTGCCCCCCGGCCTGCGTCAACACCGCGCGCGCCTGCTTGAAGCCCGGCTCGATGCGGACCGCCTCGCGCAGATGCTTGAGAGCCAGCGGGCGGTTTCCCGTGCTCAGGTACAGCACCCCCAGGTCGTAATGGAGATGTGCGTTACTGGGATCGACTGCGAGGGCCTTCTCGAAGATCTCGGCGCTCTCCTCGTAACGCTGCAGGTGGAACAGAAACTCTCCCAGGTTCTGGCTCATCTTCGCATCGTCCGGGCGAATCTCGACCGCCTGCCGAAAATGATTGAGGGCTGCTTCGGTCTCTCCCAGCTTTCCGTGCACGATGCCGAGCGAGTTGT
>JAGVKR010000831.1:0-2500 GCA_020050375.1 Planctomycetales bacterium | reverse complement strand
AGTCAGCGCGAAGCCGGAAGATTTCGAGCGGTTGGTGCGGGAACACTCGGTTGATCCGGCAAGTCGGCCACTCGACGGCGTGATTCCGCCGATCCCCAAGTTCGGTGGATCCGAGGCCCTCGAAAAAGCCGCCTTCGAGCTGAAGGAAGGGGAGATTTCCGGCGTCATTCAAGTCGGTTTGAATCAGTTCATCATTCTCAAGTGCGAAGGGCGCACCGAGCCGACTGTCACCGACCTCAAAGAAGTCGAAGACATTCTCAAGCAGGAATTGCACGAAGAAAAGGTGCAGCAGGCGGTTGCCAAAGTCTTCCAGAAGCTCAAGGACGAAGCCCGCGTCGATAACTATCTGACGGGCATCTCGACCGCCGGCCAGCGCAAGCCGACCGCTTCGCGACCGAACAGCGACGCAGGAAACGTCCGTCAGACCGGAGCGGCTGGGACATCCAACCGCAACGCGAAGCAGATTCCGGCTGCCGATTCGGATGCGGGGGCGGATGCTGAGGCGGCCGACGAGACTCCCACCGCCGCGCCGAAGGGATTGGCTCCGAAGGGCACGGCCCCCAAGGGCGCCGTGCGGGGAACGAAGCCCCGGTAAAGTCCAGGACGCGAACCGACAGAAAAATCGGCCGTTCGAATGATTCGCACATCCCCCCGGTTCTCGAAAGAGAGCCGGGGTTTTTCGCGCGCCGCGCCAATCGAGCCGATTGAATCGCGTCCCGGCGACGGATAAACTTCGCCGGGATTTCATTGCTCGATTGCCGGTAGTTTCACAAGGAACGATTCGCGATGCGCATTGCCGTGGTGAGCGATACGCACGGCCACGTCGGTTACACGACGGCGGCCGTCCGCATGATTCGTCTGGAGAAAGTCGCAGTGGTGCTGCATTGCGGCGATGTTGGTTCCTCGGCCATTATCCCTTTGTTTGCCGAATGGCCCACGCACTTCGTCTTCGGCAACGTCGATGACGACACCGGCCCGCTGCCGGCGGCGATCGAGGCCGCCGGCCAAACGTGTCACAATCGGTTCGGCTCGCTGGAGCTCGACGGCGTGAAGATCGCCTTTCTCCATAGCGACGACAGGGAGTTGTTCGACGAGACGATCGAATCCGAGACGTACGACCTGGTGTGCTACGGGCATACCCACGTCGCTGACCAGCACCATGTCGGGAAAACCCTCGTGCTGAATCCGGGGGCCTTGTACCGCGCCACGCCACACACCTTTGCCGTAGTCGACCTGCCGGGCCTAGACGTCCGGCATGTCGTCGTGGAATGAACAAGCGCCGAATCTCAGAAAGGCGTGTCGATTCCGACTGCGCGAACGGAACGTCGAGCGCCACTTGACGCACAATACGCATGCGGTACGATTTTGCTGGGGGCCCTCTGTTCACGTCGTTCGAGTCGCGCCATGTCGGAATCAATCAAACAGGCAGTCCGCGCAAAGTACGGCGCCGTCGCCGTCAGTGGCCTCTCGTCGCGGGACGCGGGAGTGAAAGGGGTCGCAGAGGCCTTCGGTTATTCGCCCGAGGAGCTGGCGGTGATCCCCGCCGAGGCGAACATGGGATTGTCGTGTGGCAATCCGACGGCGTTTGCCTCGTTGCGTCCGGGAGAAGTCGTCGTCGATCTGGGAAGCGGCGGAGGGCTCGATGTGTTTCTGGCCGCCGCGAAAGTCGGGCCCCGGGGAAAAGCGATCGGGATCGACATGACGCCGGCGATGATCGAGCTGGCCCGACGCAACGCCGCGAGCTCTGCGGGCCGGCCGTTCACGAACGTCGAATTTCATTTGGGAGCGATCGACCGCTTGCCGCTTCCGGACGCGTCCGTCGATTGCGTCATCAGCAATTGCGTGATCAACCTCGCGACAGACAAGCCGGCCGTGTTTCTTGAAATCGCGCGGGTGCTGAAGCCGGGCGGGCGACTGGCCGTGAGCGACATTGCTCTCAAGCAGCCCCTGCCCGATATACTGGCGAACGACCTGATGGCCTACATCGGCTGCATTGCCGGAGCGATTCTCATCTCCGACTACGAGCGCGGCTTGATGGAAGCGGGCTTTGCCCACGTGCAGATCGTCGACTCGGGCGCCGATCTGAATGCCTATGCTCAGGTCGAAAACCAGGCCGGTTGTTGCTCGCCGGCCATGTCCGACGGACCGCCGAGCGAGACGATTTGCTGCGCACCACCGAAGGAAACCACGACTGAGGCGACCCTCCACGCCCGACTGACCGACCTGCTGCGGCAGTACGAGGTGAACGACTACGCTGCGAGCGTCCACGTCTACGCCGTGAAGCCGGGGTGATGACGTGGTGCGGCAACGCGAAGAGGCAAGCAGCGGCGACCGGTGTTCGTGCACGGCGAACCGGTGCCCAGGCGGAGGGAGCACACATTGACGGGTCTGGCTTCCGGGCCTAGACTGAGACTCGTTGAGGACGGGGCGTAGCTCAGCTTGGCTAGAGCGTCTGGTTTGGGACCAGAAGGTCGCAGGTTCAAATCCTGTCGCCCCGACT
>JAGVKR010000657.1 GCA_020050375.1 Planctomycetales bacterium | reverse complement strand
TTCGTAGCCGGGACACGTCATCTGCTCGTTGCCGAGCGGGCTGCCGCGGACGAGGTAGTCTCCCTGAATCGTGGCCCCCGCCGACGTGCCGCCGATGACACCGCCGCGTCGGAGCACATCGCGAAAGGCGTCAACCGCTTTCGTCCCCTCGTAGGCGTCGACGAACCGCCATTGCCGGCCGCCGGCGAACCAGATTCCCTTCGCTTTCTGAAGCTCCGCCAGGAACGACGGGGATTCCACTTCATCACGACGTCGTTGCTTGAGCACGCGAAGGTTTTTCGCCCCGGCTTCTCGCAGGAGCCTTTGGTCCTTCAGATCGTCCGACAAGGGATCGGGATTGGCTGTCGGCAAGAGGACAATCGGAGCGTCGGGTCCGCCAGCCAATTCGATGAACCGCCGGGCAATCTCGACGGGGATCGTTCCCCCGCCGACGATGACCAGCGCGCCGCGCGGAACCTCAACCCGCGCCGGTTCGGCAGCGGGAAATGCCGGTTCCATCCTCGCATGGGCCGCACGACGGAGCATCGTCAGGTCGGATCGTTGCCCCGGTTTCAGGATTTCTTCGACAGCGGGCGAGCGGTCTGTGGCTCCGAGGCAGATCGTGACGGTCGAATCTCCCAGGCATTGAAGAGACCGGCCGCGAATGACGAGGGCAGTCCCTTCATCGACCCCGAAGCCGACGAGATCCGGGTGCTGCTCGAGCGCCGACAGCAGTCGCGCCTTGCGATCGCGGGCGAGAAAATGCTGGTCGATGATTGCTCCGGGGACGAGCCCGAGTCCGGGGGTTTCGTGGATTCGGCCGCGAACGAGCATCACCCGCGAGTGACACGCCGCACCGGCAGAAGTCCCGCCGATCACCCCGCCACGCCGCAGGAGCGCGTGCAGTTCCTCTTCGACGAGCGTTCCCGAATAGGACGCGACAATCTGCGTTTGTTTGCCCCCCGTAATCCAGACAGCGGTGGCCTTCCGCAGAGGCTCGACGAACGCCGGATCATTGGCCTGATCCTGGGCGCGCGTATGAAATGTCGTCACCGATGCGATGCCGCGGGCCTTCCAGATTTCGGCCACTTCCGCAGCGTCTTCGTCCAGCGTATCGTCATCGCTGGCGGTGGGGATGACGACAAGCCGAGCTGCTTTGCCCCCTGCAAGCTGGACAAATTCGTCGCGAACCACGTCGGGGAGCCCACCGCCGCCGCAAAGGACGAGCGAACCACGGATGCCGGCGGGGTCGAACCAGACATCGTCCGCCGTTGGTGCGATCCCTGGCAACGACGCGCCCAAAAACGCCAACACAACAAAGGAGCGTTGTGTGATAAGCTTGCGGTTCATCCGGTTGCCGTCTCACTATGAATCGGGCGCAACTCAATCCAGCCAGTTTTCGACTCGCAATGCCGGGATGCGCGCAAAGTGACTAAGGTTGGCTGAAAGCAGCAGCGCGCTCCGCGACAGCGCAATTGCGGCGATCTTCAGGTCCTTGGTCCCTAAGCGAAGGCGCTGGCTCCGCAGGATAAGATACTGATCGGCGGCAGGATGGTCGAACGGTTCAACTTGCCAGAGGCTAAAGAAGTTGATCACTCCGCCGAGTTGAGCATAGTGACTCACTTGGCGACGAATATTACGTTCACGATGGATTTGCGACAGCCAACCGCTCATTTGCTCGTCAGCACTGATAATTGTTGTTGCCAAGGCCTCTGTCCGCGCAGCGATCCGAAGCGACTCCTTGAGACGAATACAACGCGGATGATCGGTGTACTTCAGGATTGAGATATGGTCTGTATCCAACAGAATCATGACTTAATCCGCCGCGATCGTCCTTGCCGAGCTCGCGCCTGCCTGCGCTCGCTGTCACGCAAAGCCTGACACTCCGCGTCCATCGCCTTCATTTCTTCGTTGCCTGTAAACATTCCGACCGATCGTAGCCAGTCCATTGGTCCCGGCTTCGGTGCTTGAAGTGACAGCAACCGTTGAACTTGCTCTTCCAGGACGGCCACTCGTTCTTCCAATTTCTTTGGCGACATGACAAACCTCACAGGTCAAGGGCGGTCTTCAAGACGACGTCCTGTACAAAACGTCGGGGGTGGGCATAACCGCGCAACGTGCGACATCTCCACCTTTTTCAGCTTACACCTTCTCAATCCAGATCGGAACATCTACTTCCCCGATCAGGCCGGGTTTCGTGTCGGTAGGTGCTGCTGTTTCACGGTCAATCGAATCGGCCAGCGTTTCACGGCGAGTGTATTCATTCCATTCTGCACGGTCAGAAGCTTGTGCATTTTCATCGCTGGCGTATTCGAACCACGGTCCAATTGCCGCAATTATTTCCGAGTTTTCCGTGCAATAATGAATGCGAATTCGGTCTTGCAGCTCAAGATCCATGTCTTTGCGCAACTGCTGGACCTGCCGGACGAAATCGCGGGCCATTCCTTCGCGGACCAGTTCGGGAGTCAGCACGGTCGAGAGGGCAATCTGCACACCGCGGTCGTCGGCGGCCACCCATTCGGCCGCCTGCTGCGTGCTGATCAGCACATCTTCGGGAGCGAGCTGGTAGTCGGCTCCTTCGAGGGTCAGCGTCACCGATTCGCCGCGGCGGAGTGGGGCGAGCGTTTTCTCATCGAGACCGGGAAGCGCCTTGCTGATAGCCGCGAGTCCTTTGCCGAACTTGGGACCGAGCGTCTTCAAATTGGGCTTGTAGTTGTAATGGACGAGCTCGTCGAGATCGTCACAGCCGGTGATCGTTTTGACGTTGAGCTCTTCCTGAATCACATCGGCCAGCATCTCGATTGCCGCACGGTGGGCCGGATTGGCACATGCAAACCGCAACTCGGGCAACGGCTGCCGCACCCGCAGCTTCGCCTCTTCGCGCAACCCGTGCCCGAGATTGACGACCGTCTGTGCCAGCGCCATCCGCTCGCTGAGGGCCGGGTCGCGCAACGCCGGATCGGCGATGGGGTAAGCGCAGAGGTGGACGCTGAGCGCACATTCGTTTCCCCCCCTTAGGAAGGGGGGGTTAGAGGGGGTGGCGTCGCTTTGTGATTCGACCGCCGATGCTGCATCGCGCGACCCCCCCTGCCCCCCCTTCCCAAGGGGGGGAGATGGTGTGCACAAATTCTGATACATCCGCTCGGTGATGAACGGGACGATCGGGGCGAGGAGTTTCGTCAGCGTGACGAGGACGGTATACAGCGTCTGATACGCGGCGAGTTTATCGCGATCGTCGTCGGCGCGCGAGCGCCAGAAGCGCCGGCGATTGCGGCGGATGTACCAGTTCGACAGGTCGTCGATGAACCGGGCCGCTTCGCGGAGAAAGCCGGGAGCGTTGAACCCGGCCATCTCGGCGTTCGCCAAATCGATCAGCGCCTGCAGGTTCGACAGCACCCAACGGTCGATCTCGGGGCGCTCGGCGACCGGCACCTGCGCCGCCTGCGGGTCGAAGTCATCGAGCCGGGCGTAATTGACGAAGAAGGCATACGTGTTCCAAAGCGGGATCAGAATCTGCCGGCGAATCTCGTCAGCCGGTTTGCTGGTCACAAGACACGTCGGCACCCCCTCCGCCGTTTCGGTGATCGTTCCATCGGGCGTCTGCAGCGCAACGGGCTTGTCCTTTTCGCGCCGCCCAAACCGCAGATCGACCGCCGGATTCTGCGCCAGGTACATCCAGCGCATCGTGTCGACCCCGAGTTGCTCGGCAGCCTCTTCGAACCAGATCGCCGTGCCATCTGATTTGTGCATCGGCTTGCCGTCTTCGTTCATCACGAGGCGGTGGCCGAGCAGCGTCTTGAACGGCGGCGAATTGTCCATCATCGTCGCCATCGACAGAAGCGCGTAGAACCAGTTGCGGAACTGGCCGGGAAAACATTCGGTGACGAGATCGCCGGGATACCACTTTTTCCATTCGTCGCGGTTCGTGTTGTACTGCATCGTCGAGAAGGGGACGATCCCCGCGTCGAGCCACGGGTTCCCCACGTCGGGGATGCGGGTCATCAGGTTGCCGGTCTTCGGATTGCGGATCTTGACCTTGTCGATCCACGGGCGGTGCGGCGTGTGGCCGGCGAACTCGCCCCAACCTTCGACGGCGCGCTCCTTAAGCTCGGCCAGCGAGCCGATGACCTCGAAATCGTCGGTTTCGTCGTCGACCCAGATCGGCAGCGCCAACCCCCAGAAGCGCTTCTTGGAGATCATCCAATCGCGCATGTTGGTGAGCCACTCGATCTCGCGCGTTTGCCCGTCGATGCTGTCGGGAAGCCAGCCGATCTGACGGACGATGTTCTTGATCTCGTCGCGCCAGTCCATGTTGATGAACCACTCGTCAACGAGACGAAAGACCAGCTCGTCTCCCGTCCGCCAGCAGTGCGGGTAGATGTGCGGATACTCTTCGACGGCGACGAGCAGGTTCTTCTCGCGCAGCTTCTCGAAGACCAGCTCGGCCGTCGCGCGATCGACCGCCTCTTTGCCGGTGAACGGGCCAAAGCCGTCGATGAACCGGCCGTCATCCGCCAGCGGCGCGATGGCGACGATCCCGAGATTCTTCCCCAGGACATGGTCGACGTCGCCGCACCCGGGGGCGATGTGGACGATCCCTGTCCCTTCGCCCGCGACGACGAGCGGATTGTTCTCCTGGTCGCGCCCGCCGTCGACGACACGGTGGCACGAAACACCGGTAGCGGAACCCAGGTCCGGATTCACTGGCACGCCGCCGGGCTGCGTCTGAGCCGGCAGATCGTCGAACGGGCCGTGATACTCCCAGCCGATCAACTCGGCTCCCTTGAGCGTTCCTTCGACTTCGTAGCCCCCCTGCTCCTTGAAGATCTGGGCGATCGACTTGAGCTTGCCGACCCCTTTGGGCCAGCTCCATTCGGGGCGGCCGAAGCCCTCTTTGAATTCCTTCGCCAGCCGCTGGAACTCCAGGTTTTCTTTGGCGAAGTAGTAGACGGCCCCGTCGCGCCTGGCCTTGAGCTTCACGTATTCGAGCTGCGAATTGACCGCCGCGGCGACGTTGCTGGTGAGGGTCCAGGGGGTGGTCGTCCAGACGAGGAGATTTTCGTTGTCGCGCCCCTTGAGCGGGAATCGCAGGAAGACCGATTTGTGGGTCGTCAGCTTGCGTCCCTCGGCAACTTCCATCTGGCTGTACGCGCTGCCGCCGCGCCCCGACCAGGGCATGACGTCATGGCCGCGATAGATCTTGCCGCGTTCGTAGCACTTCTTGAGAAACGTCCAGATCGTCTCGTTATTCTCGGTCGAGAAGGTGAAGTAGCTTCCGCCCCATTCGGGATTGCCGAGCCGGGCGACCAGTTCGTCGGCCTTGGCCGTGACAGTCTTGCCGGTCGGCGTGGTGATCGTGACCGGCGATGGCTGAGCGATCCCCGCGGCCAACTGGCGGAGCGTGGCGGGATCGTCCCAGTCCATCCAGTAACCGAGGCGCATCGACTGCTCGGTCTGGCGGGCGGCGAACGTCAGGACGCGTTTCTTGCAGGCGTCGACGAAGCGTTCCATCCCGTGGGCGACGATCGAGTTTTTCGTCCCCAGCCCCAGCTCTTTCTCGACCTCGACTTCAACCCACAATCCCTGGCAGTCGAACCCGTTTTGATAGCGGAGCTCGCGCCCCGTCATCGCGAAGTAGCGCTGATAGGCGTCTTTGTACGTCCGCCCCCAGGCGTGATGGACCCCCATCGGGTTGTTGGCCGTGATCGGCCCGTCGATGAAGCTCCAGCGAGGCTTCCCCCGGTTCTGCTCGCGAAGGCGGTCGAAAATGCGGTGCTCGCGCCAGAACCGAAACACCTCGTGCTCGCCGCGAACAAACTCGGCGTCGGTGGAGACTTTGGAGAACATTCGTGAAGACAGTGGATAGAGGATCGATACTGGTGAGCTGTGTTTAGCCGCGAGGCGCGGCCGAGTGCCGAAATTGCAGAAGGTCGAAGATCAATACATCTCGATCACGTGTTCCCCGCCGTGGGCCGGGTTCCCAATCAGGCGGCGGGCACGGAGGTCGACGACCAGGTCGAGCATTTCCAATGGAATCTGGCCGATCAGCACCGGCACCTCGTTGGGGACTTCCATCACGTCAACCGTGCAGTCGCGCCCCTGAATGGTCAAGCGAACGGCATCATACATCGCCGTCTCCCCGAGCCCGATGCTGCTCGTGACACGCTTGCTGTAGCGCTTGTTCAAACCCAGTTGCTGAATGACTCGGCTCGGGAGAGACAGGGTTGTCGCGCCGGTGTCGACCAAAGCGTCGTCGACCACGACGCGCCGAAGTTGCTCGGCCGATCGCTGTCCCCGGCGAGCTTCCCAGATGTCTTCGAGGTTCTCGATTATCGCCTCAGTCACGACGCGGCCCATTGTGTCGATCTCCATGCCGACTCCCCCTTAATGATCGCCACTGCTGCGATCGCCAATGGCGATTCGGAGCGCGAACGGCGAAAGACAATATACCATATTCCCGACACCCATCACCGGCCGACGTACCACCAGGCCAGCCAGGCGAGCAGCGGGAACAGCACGAAGATCAGGAGCGCCGTTGTGATGTCCATCCGCTTCTGATTGGGCCAGCGTCCCATTGTCGACCTTCACGGGGAAGACGAGTGATGGCGCGGTGGACCGCCGGGATTAACCCGGCGGCTCGCAGGGTCGGGTCAACCGATGATCTCAGGATCGCTCTCGGGGACGGCCGGGCTGGCCGGGTCGAACCATTCTTCCTTGAAGACGATCCGCTTCTTGTGCTTCATCGCCAGGTTCGAGGTGATGGCCATGATCGCATCGGCCATCGCATGCTTGCCGGGGCAGCGCAGGCCGTGCTGATCGACCGGAGTGTCGAGCGGAATGTTGTTGCGGATGCACCAGCAGAAGTGCTCCATCTCTTCGGTGTAGCCGCGACTGACTGGGCCATCGCCACCCGAAGCGGCTGCCGAACCACCGCCGGCCGGAGCCAGGCTG
>JAGVKR010000351.1 GCA_020050375.1 Planctomycetales bacterium | reverse complement strand
GGATCACCATCAGGTCCGACGGGTTGATCGGAGCGGCGAGCATCCGCACGCGGACCTGTCCCGGTCCCGGCTGTGGGACAGGCACGTCCCGCGTGCCGAGAACTTCCGCCGGTTCACCGAAGCGATCGAAGACAATGGCACGCATCACGACACCGATCTGTTGGAGAATCGAAAATGTCAGCCCGACTTCTACCGGTCATCTCCGAGGTTTGCAACGCAGGTGCTGCCGACTGTAGCATGCACCCCGAATGCTGGCAGTCAGGTGATTGTCGGCAATTAACAGGCATTTTCTGAATAGAATGACATCTTCGAGGAGCCTCGCATGGCGGAAAAGAAGCACAAAGTCGCGCTCGTCACCGGTTCAGCCACCGGCATCGGCCGGGCCTGTGCGCTGCGGTTTGCCGAAAATGGGTTTGACGTGGTGGTCAACTATTCCCGCAGCGAGGCCGAGGCCCGCGAAACGCTGGGGCTCGTCGAGGCGTGCGGAGTGAAGGGGCTTCTGGTGCAGTGCGACGTCGGCAGCGATGCCGCGGTCCGCGACATGCTGCACACGATCGAGCGCGAGTTCGGCCGACTCGACGTGCTCGTCAACAACGCCGGCACGACGTGGTTCATCGACCACAAAAATCTCGAAGAGCTGACCGAAGAGAAATGGGACCGGATCCTGCAGGTCAATCTGAAGGGGCCGTTCTTCTGCATCCGTGCGGCAGTCCCGCTACTGCGCAAATCAGGCGGAGGGGCAATCGTGAGTGTGAGCTCCGTGGCCGGTCTCTCGGGGGACGGTTCGTCGATCGCTTACGCCGCGAGCAAAGGGGCGCTCAATACGATGACGAAATCGCTGGCGCGGGCATTGGGTCCTGAAATCCGCGTCAACGCCGTCTGCCCCGGTCCGGTCGACACCCGCTGGCTGCGGGCCGTGATGACCGGCGAAGAGCTGGAGAAACGGACGACGCACTTCCCGATGCAGCGTGCAGCCCAGCCCGAAGACATCGCCGATGCCGTGATCTATCTGGCGACCGGCACCTCTCTGACAACCGGTCAGTGCCTCGTCGTTGACGGTGGGCGAACAATGTGACGAAGCGGGCTGTGTCACCAAAGAGCCGGGGCGTGTCGCCTCGATGGGCGTCACGTCGCAATCCCAAATCGCCTCACCACTCACTCAACCCCGCACCGATTTCGAATTCCAGCAAAGGCTCGTCTAAAACCGATGCGATTTCATCCCGCCGGATTCGGACATGGCGCGGGGCTTCGATTCCCAGTCGGACGCGGCCGGAACGGATCTCCACGACGGTGATCCGAACCTCATCCCCGACACGGATGGCTTCGTTCTGTTTTCTCGCAAGGACCAGCATGGTTACCCCCCGTGTTGAACGAGTGAGCGGCGAACGGTTGAATGACCATCCCTGGTTATTATGTTCCCTGGATCGTGAGCGACGACGAGACGTTATCTGCCATCGGTGAGTTTCATGTGAAGATCCGAAGAAATCTGTATTCGCCGGCCAAAGCCGGTTTGTCGCGATCCGTCAGTCCGCTGACTCGTCGATCGGCAGCCGGCTCCTTGAATCCTCGACTCACCCGTGAAACAATCAGTGGTTCGCCTCGCATTCGAAGATTAGGCAACTCAGGAGCAGCACCATGTGGAAGCAGTCTGGCCCGGCCCGGCTGGCCGCGGTTCTTGCGATCTTGTTCTCGGCGGCACGCGCGGCCGATGATCCTCAGAAAAGCGCTCCGCCGAATGGGGCCGATCAACCGGTCGACCAGGCCGCACTTGAAAAAGCCTTCGCTGAAAAACTCTCGGGGGCGGTGTTCGCCGGCAGCTACAGCGTGACCACAGCCGAGGGCGAGAAGCCGGCCCAGATGGAGAAATACACGATCGCTAAAGTCTCAAAGGTCAAGGACGAGCAGTGGCTGTTCATGGCTCGGATCGAGTACGGAAAGAACAACGTTCTGGTCCCGATGACGCTGCAGGTGAAATGGGCCGGTGATACCCCCGTCATCACGTTGACCGACCTGACGATCCCCGGCCTCGGGACGTTCACGTCGCGAGTCATGATTTATGGAGCCCGTTACGCCGGCACCTGGCAGCACGGCAAGACCGGCGGCCATCTTTGGGGCCGCGTCGAGAAGGCCGCCGCCGCGGAGGAGAAGGCGAAGGAGGAGAAGTGAGGCGGGAAGGATGAAGAGGGGGAGAAAGAGAGACAGAGAGTAGGGGAGACAAGGAGAGGACGAGTCTCCGCAGAGTTTTTCTCCTTGTCTCTCCGTCTCCCCCTCTCTCCTTCTCCCTGTCTCAAACACACCGTCACCGCCCCCTTCACACACAACCCCCATCACGGAGCGCATCACATGTCGTCTCTCTCGCGTCGCACGTTTCTTGGTTCGACGGCGCTGCTCGCCGGCACGGCGGGTCTGGGACTTGCCGCCCCGCCGACCGACGCCGAGCGGAGCTCGATCGGCAAGACCCCGCACACGAAATTCGCCGTGAACATCGAGATGTGGTGGCGGAAGCTGCCGTTTCTCGAACGGATCAGGCAGGCGGCGGCGCTCGGTTTCCCGGCAGTGGAATTCTGGCCGCTGGCGGGCAAAGACATCGACGCGACGGCGGCCCTGACCCGCGAATTGGGGATCGCTGTCGCCCAATTCACCGCGTGGGGTTTCAAACCGGGGCTCAATGATCCGAAAAACCACGACGACTTCGTGAAAGCGGTCAAAGACGGCTGCCAGGCGGCCCACAAGCTCGACTGCAAACTGATGACGGTCGTGGCCGGCGACGATATCCCCGGCATGACACAGGCTCAAATGCACGAAAACGTCATCAAGGGGCTGAAGCGCGCCGCCCCGATCGCCGAAGCCGAGAAGGTGACGCTGATCCTCGAGCCGATGAACATCCGCGTCAATCACAAAGGGCATTGTCTGTACGGCAGCGCGCCGACGATCCGCATTTGCGAGGCGGTGAGCTCTCCCGCGGTGAAGATCAACTGGGACCTGTACCACATGCACATCACCGAAGGAGACCTGTGCGGGCATCTCCGCGAAGGGATGGCCGGCGGACACATCGGCTACCTGCAACTGGCCGACCACCCCGGCCGCAACGAACCGGGAACGGGCGAGATTTACTACAACCGCGTGTTGAAGGAAGCCTACGACCTGGGCTACCGCGGCTATGTGGGATTGGAGCTCTCGCCGAAGACCGACGAACTGGCAGCCGCGATCGCCTGCGCCAAAGCGGACGTCTGGTGAACCGTCATTTTCCAAACTGCAGTCGCAGCAGCAGATCTTTGATGGCGGTCATCGGAATCGTATCCTGCTCGATCGCTTTGGAGGAGCTGACGAAGACCGGCCCTTCGGCGCTCTCTCGGTCGGAGGTCGGCAAGCGGCCGTGGCTTCCTTTGACGATCGACGCATCGAGGCCGATGACGTCCATGTAATATCGGAATCCAAGTATCTTCTGCGCGAGCCGGCACGCGATGCGGAATTTCGGAAACCTGAGCTGCGGATCGACGAACAGCTCGACCGGGTCGTAGCCCGGTTTACGGTGGATGTCGATCGTCCGGGCGTAATCAGGGGCCAGTCGGTCGTCAAGCCAGAAGTAGTAGGT
>JAGVKR010000339.1 GCA_020050375.1 Planctomycetales bacterium | reverse complement strand
GGGGGGGGGGGGGGGGGGGGCAACACACGTGCGCGCCCAAACCGAGCGCCCCGGTCTCTCCACCCGTAACCCGACGGCCGTCCGCGGTCAAGAACCGCGACCGGCCGGGGCTATTTCTTACTAACAGCAACATCGCTTCCTCCGTTTTTGCTTCCGGTTCGGATGCTTCTGCAACCGAACCGGTGTGGCCTCGCAAAGGAATGACAAGTCAGATCGCATGCCGCAGGAGCGCGTCGTGTGTCGAAAGAAAGGCTCGACAAGAAGAAGGGCGTGATGACGCGCCACGCAACGTGTTCAGCCTGGTCTCGCCGAACAACGAAGTCAAGAGAATTCTTTCGCTATTCGAAAATTCTTAACGACTGGGGTGATTTCCCTCTCCCGTCGGAGCGTGCGAATGTTTCGATCTGTACGCTCGTCGCACACACGATACAGAATCTCGTGTGGACTAAAGTCCACACTACAATCTTTCACACGCTGTCACTCTTCGGCAAGCTCGTCAGCGTCCTCTTCGTCCGGCGTCGCCAGCTCGGCCTCATCGTCCGGCAGGCCGGGAATCGAGTCATCGGCGCTCATGCCGGTGATGCGCGGATCGTGGCATCTGGCAGGTTTTGGGTCGCTTGCAGACATACCTACGGCCGCGGGATCGGGTTCGAGCTGGCGATGGATCCCGCCGGCACGATCTTGGGGCCGTTGCTATCGCTTGGTCTGGTCGCGGGCCTTCGGCTTCCGAACATTCAGTCGTGTGTTATTGAATAGACGAGCAATAGCAAATTCGACAAAACAAGCATCAAGCGCCACGAGCGAAACGGTTGCCGCATCGGTGCCAACCCAATGAAAGATGATGGCCGAGAAGTATGCGAGCACAGTACCGGTCGAATAGACAACGAGCGGGCTGCGTCCGCAAACGACAAAGAGGGTCATGAGGCTTCGGAGCCACACAGGGCCGCCACGCGGAAGTAGCAGCGTCGCGAGGTGCGTGACGGCAAGGAAGTGTACGATGCGCACGAGACCGAGTTGCATCTTCCCGACCCAGGTGGACTTGTGGACGAAAGACGTAATCAGGCATTCAGAAAGCATCGGATCGTCGCTGACTGCCGGTAGCAGTCCTTTCTTTGTGAGGACACCGAAGGCGACAAATAGCACTGCCGCGACGGTCCAAAGGCCGGCGCGCGGAGGCCCGGCGCGCTTCAACCGCGCGTGCCGACCAAAGGCTAACCCGAGCGTCGCCAGCGCTTGCCAGGCAAGTGGATTGAAAATCCACTGGTGCCGGTCGCGCGCCGCAAAACTGAACGTCGGTTCAAACTGCGCAAATCCGTACAGAGCCAGCGAGAGACATATGGCCACAGCAGGGAGTCGCTGGATTAGCGCGAGCAGAATCGGGAGGCATGGGATGATAACGACGTAGAAGCAGAGCACTCCCAACGCGAACGGTTGATACTCAAGCCGCATCGCGGCGAAGAAGGCCCGACACAACGCGACTTCATCTTCAACACCTAAGTCCGCAAACGTCGAATTCGCCGCGTAGGCGAGGAGTGCAACGACAGCGACGGTCGCCAGGTAGGTCCCGTACACTTCAACAGCGCGAATCAAGGCACGCACGGCAACCGGCAGAAATCCGTCTTCTGCCATTCGTTGGGTATACACCCAACCAAACGTAAAACCCGACAGGAATACGAAAGCTTCCGCTGCATCCGAGAAGCCGAGGCCGATCGGCATCCAGTCCCGAATGAAGCCACCCCCTTCGGCACGCGCCCACCAGTCGATATGATCCACCAGCACGATCAGGAGCGCGAGACCACGAAAAAAATCTACCGACTCCAATCGGCCTTCGTGCGTTACGATGGGATCATGTGTTTTCAGGATCCTGTGTTGCACTTGCTCTTTGACGTATCGTTCCAACTTCCGTTAGTCCCCCCGCAGCTTCCCGCTCGCTGATCTCCATTATAACTACTGCATTCTTTCGTGCACGACGATTTCGTGCGCTGTCGCGTGTTGCCGTCGCCGGCCACAGTTCCGTTCTGCACAACTCCGTTCTCCGACCTGCCTTTCTCAGTTGTCGTAAGCTCGTACTCAAAGCACTGATCGGTAGCCTTAAAGCACGAATACGTGAAGCACTCGTCCGTTGCGCAGGACGCACTCAAAGTTGGCACCTCGTAATAGCAGAGAATGTTCGAGGCGACGAGCAAAAGTGTGACAACCTTCAAATCTGCGTTGTGGCGTAACATCGGTTCACTCCTTGTGAAATTGGAACCCTTGGGATGGAGGGAAACTCAGAATTTTGGTTTCGGACAGGCACATGTCAACGACTGGTCGAATGCGCTTTGCGATAGAAATAAACGGCAACGATCACCCCGAGCACGACGAGGTTGACGATTGGCAACCAAATCCTGCGGAACCCGTATTGCGAAGGCCCCGTCAGGTCGTCCGTGGGCTTCATTCCCCAATGCGCAATAGCGCGCGGCGCTCCGTCGTCCTTTACGAAATACATTTGGCCGCTGCGCTTGTCGGCGACTTTTGTGCCCGGCGGAAAAGCGATGGCGAATTCGCGGTCCGGGATCGGCTTGCCGATCTCATACCGTATCACGCTCGCGCTCGCCCCTTCGAGCAGGCGACCGCTCGGACTATACAGGCTCGCCCGCCATGTCGCCGGGACGAAACCTGCTTCGGCATCTTCCTGATACGAGATGTCAATTTGTGCCACGACGGTTTCTTCTGCGTCATGAACGTGAACTTCGGTGTAACGCAACGGGATAAAATCGCGGCTGGAATCCAGGCACAGCGACGACGCCAAATCGCTAAAACGACTCCCGACCGACTCCTTCAGCACAACGCACGGAACCCCATCGACGACGACAGCGTGCTGCAACAAGTTGAAGTTCCGAAGCTCGAAGTCGATCAGGGCCTGGTCCATCGCACGATACAGCAGCACCAGCGGGCGCAATGAAAGGGACGATTTATCGCCATACGTCTCGTCGATGATCCCGGAGCCGAACGGCTCGCTGCGGGGCGGAATAAACGTAGTGGCCCGTGATCCATCGAACGCTGACTGCGACGGTTTTTGCTCCGGCGCGCTGAGGCGCGAGTCCAAGTCCTCCGTCTCAAAGCGAATTCGTCCACGCGGGCCGAGCAGACAGCGGACGTCGGGAATCGTGATCACGACATCCTCCGCCGGCCGATCCTCGTCCGCGGACTTGTGGAACGGACCGTTCAGTCCGCCGCGCGGTATGACTCTCGTCTCAGTCCAAACAAATGTCGCGAACGGCGTCTGCTGTTGGCGCTGTTCCCATGCTTGTCGAATTTTATCTATCTGAACTGCTTGCTCGTCCGTTGCCCCGGTCAGGAACGGTGCCAACATCGCGAGGGTTAAGAATATGGGCATTTGTCATTGGCTCCGATCGCGTCCGTGCATCGCACGAATGTATTCGCGGCTATGATTCTGGAGGGGCTACACCGTGATACAGTACCCGCAACTCTAAACTCATCTCGTCGGGAGTCGTGTCACCCTGAATGCTAACTTTCAAATGGACGCGGTGCTCGTGATGTCCGATCTCAACGATTGACTGAGTTAGGCGAATTTGGCAGGTTCGTTGTTCGGCGGACGGTAGCGTTTCAGTTATCAGCGATGGCGAGTCAGATTCGACAGAGATCAAGTTAACGCTGGCGGAACTGACCGGGTAAATCGTTATTATCTCTCTGGTGACACTTCCAACCGTTCTCGGCCCAAATTGAACGGGTGACGGACACGTCACAACACGTTCGGTTTCCCGCGCTGTCACCAGCAGCGAAAGTTGTGGCAAGCGTTCGCCGGTGCGACTGATCGGGACGATAGCAACCATTTCGGAGAATGCCCCATCAGTTGCGCCAGCCGAGCGCGCCGAAACGAAAAGGTGCCAGTGGGATCCGTCTGCTTTTCCCGCGGGGACCACCGTCGCAGAAACGCGGTCGGATCGGCAGTAGATTTCGATATCGCTTAGCGGAACCTTCGACATAACGGCGACTTCGCGCGACGGTGATCGCTCGAATGCCGATGGATTGGCACTGCTAAGGTCGATGCTCTGGGGAAGCAAGGACACGGGATGAGTCTTGACGCGCCCGTGCAGCGGCCAATGGTAGTTGGTTGTGCGTCCTCGGCCACTGGAAACGACGGCCTGCAACTCGACAAGAAATTCTCGCAACGGCGCAGCAGACGCTTGGTCCGAACTACCGGCCAGGTTCAGTATGAGTTCTACGGCTGCCGTTTTTCTCGGTGGTATTCGAAGGAACTTCGGCGTGTACGATGTGCAACTGCATGTTGTGCCCAGGAACTCGACACTCAACTCATCGTCCGACTCGTTTGTCAAAGGAAGCGAGCATCTAAAATCGGGGCTTGCCCAAACCTCGCCGAAATCAAGTGCGGCGATGCGGATCGGTCCGACCGACTCATCGGATGCGGTGACGGCCGACTCCGATCGCTCGCAGCCGGAAATGCACTCGATCATCGCAAAAAGCAACGCGCCTAAAATCGCCACCCGCGCCAGCGCGCTGTAGCCAACGGGACCAGCCACGCAATCACGTGATAGCCCATCCGCTACCGCGGTTGCGAAGCCACATGGATACGCTATCGCGCTGGTAGAAGACCTCGGACGGATCATTCCCGTCTCCTGGTACCGCGCGTGCGGGATCAAACCCAGCACCCCGGTCCTCCGCCCGTAACCTGACGGTCTTCGTGCGGCGATAAACCGCGACCGGCCGGGGCTGCTACTTACAAACGTCATTGTCGTTTCCTCGTTTTTGCTGCCGGGTCGGATGCTTCTGCAACCGAACTGGATTGGCCTCGCGAAGGAATGACAAGTCAGATCGCATGCCGCAGGATCGCGTCGTGTGTCGAAAGAAAGGCTCGACAAGAAGAAGGGCGTGAAGGCGCGCCACGCAGCGTGTTTAGCTTGGTCTCGCCGAACAACGAAGTCAACAGAATTCGTTCGTCTTATTGAGAGAATTGAACGGCAGGGGGATATTCCCCTGGACGGGAATTTTTCAGGCACGGGGGCGGCGAATGACGGGACGGCGCGGTTCGATCGGAGTCGATGAGGTGTCACCGTTCACATCCCAAGAAGGGGGAACAGGCACATTTTTCCCGACAAAGACAAAATGGTGGACGGCGCCCCGCAGCGACATCGGACGTCGCTCTCTGCGACGCGGGAAAAATGAGCCAGTCCTCGGCCTGTGAAGGGTTAAGCGGCGTCCTCGTCGGCGTCTTCGTCTGATACAGCCGGAATCTCCAGCTCGGCTTCATCCTCCACCGGCATCGTGGGGATCGAATCGGCCTCGTCTTCGATCTCCAAAGCGACGACGTCGCTCCCTTCGGATTCGGATTCCGATTCTTCCATCACGTCGTCCGATTCGTCGTTGGATATCAGATCGGATTCCGCCTCGGGAGCCTCGTCTTCCAAGGCTTCCTCTTCCAGGACTGCGTCAGCATCACTGTAACCCACTTGGCGGTTGTTGCCGGCAGGAGGGTTAGGTGCGCGGCTGGCCTGGGGAGCCGGTGTTGGAGCGATTGGTTCCATTTTCGGCGTCCGGGCTTTCGCGGGAGCGGGCGGGGGAACCGTCTCGGGCGTGGGACCCGCACCGCTTTGCAACGTGTAGCTGAGCGGCATGATGCCGTCGCTGACGACCTGGTCGGGGCCCTCAACGGCCTTCTCCGCAAAGCGGTTGGCACGGGAACGCAGCTTGATCTTCTCGTAGGCGTCCTGATACGCCTTGTCGGGCCAGGGCAATTCGGCGAGAACGACGCCGTTGTATTCGAGCAGCGACCCCTTCTCGAAGTGGACGTTCTTGATTGCCAGCTCGTACTCGACCAGGGCCCGGTAAAACTGCGTTTCGGCGTCCGCCAGGCGGCGCTGCGACTCGAGCTCAAGATACAGCGTCTGCGGCGTGGGATCGTCGATGGCCTGAATCGCGGCGAGCTGTTGCTTGGCCGAGATCCGCCGGTTGTGGTTGGTCTGCATGACGGTGTACGAGCGGTTCAGCTCGGCGATGGAGTTGCTCAGGTCGAGGACGACTTCACGTTCCTGCTCGTTGAGAATCGCCCGCTCGCGCGCCAGTTGCAGCTCGTAGTTGCGAACGGCATTGTGCGCGTGGCGGAAGCCGAGCGGGACTTCGAACTCTAAGCCGAGCTGCCACTCCTGGAAGTTCGCCTCGAGCAGGTTGCCCCAGGCGCTGGCGAACTGGCCGCGGTCGCTGGGATCGGTGTAGGTGATCAACTGCTTGCCGAAGCCGCGCCAACGGTATCGGCCCGAGGCGTCGAGCCGGGGCATCAACAGATTCTTCGTCGCACTGACTTCCATCTCGCGGCGCTTGATCAGCCATTTCTGCTTGCGGAGCTCGGGGCGCCGCGTGAGGGATTCGGCGAGAACGACATCCCAATCGAAAACGGCCTTCGACAGCTTGGGCTCGTCGGAGGGGCGAATCAGTCGGCCGTCACTGATATGGACGCCGATCATCAGCCGCAGCCGCCGCTCGGCGACATGGACGCCCGACGAGCCGCGGAAGGTTCCCCCGCCCGAACCGTTGTTGCTCCGAGTGCCTTCGACAGCCCGCCCGGTGAGGGCGTTCTGGACTTCCTCCTGGAAGCGAAAATACTGCTCGCGCGACTGGGCTTCCTGCTGCGCTTCGCCGCCGCGTTTGCCGGCCGCGTGCAAGGCGTTGACGCGCCGCCAGGTGTCGAGAGCCGCGTCGCGGGCCAGAATCTTGGCGTCGAGATCACGGTAGGCGAAGTAGACGTCCCAATAAGCGTTCTCGACGTCGCTGATGAAGTTGCGAACGCCGATTTCGAAATCGGTCAGACTCTGCTCGGTGTTGACGCGGGCCAGCATCACGCCGGCGGGCAACCCGGGGATCCCGTTGGGGCCGTAAATGCGGTTGTATTCGATTCCGCCGCCGGCCAACAGAGGCTGCCGGACCTGCGCCTCGATGTTCGTCGTCCACGACGAATAGAACAGGTTTCCGGGGGCGTTGTTCGAGTCGTAGTCGGTGTTGTTGGTGAGGCTGAGCTGCGCGCCGGTGGCGGTCCGCTTGGTGAGCTGCGACTGATAGACGTTGCCGTCCTGTCTGAGCAAGCGGGTGCCGCCGCCGAAGAAGACGTTGTTGAGGGCCCGGTCGTTCTTCTCGAAATAGCCGCTGGTCGTGAAGTGCGTGTCGAATTGGCTCAACGCGGCTTCGACGCCGAACCGCGGGTCGGTCTCGGTGATGGCCGGATCCTGAATCGTCCTGGTCGACGTCGGGAGCTTGAGCACGGTCGCCCCGAGATCGCGCATGATGCGCGAGTTCGAAACGGCCAGACGCACCGCTTCTTCCAGAGGCAGATCCCAATACTGCGGAGGCTCTTCCTCATTGATCGTGATTGGCGCCGGAGTGACGGCCGACATGAAGGGGTCTTCGACCGCGACGGCCGGCACTTCGGGGTGCAGCCCGATCGAATCGTACAGGCTGCTGTCGTCGGGGTCGCCGACAGTCTCGGCTTCGGTGAATTTGGGCCGCGAGACGCTGCACCCCGGCAGTGCGATCGCCACGACAGTCCACAGCACCAGCAGGTTTTTGCAGAAGCGGAGCATGGGTCGTCTCGAAATGGCCAGAATGAGCGGTCGATCGGATGTGAACAGCCGCGTCGCAATGCGGACGGCGAAAGGGTGACGGGAATCGATTGATACAACAGGTTCGTGCGACCGCATGGAAATGGCGGTCCCTTGTTATCTTCGGCAGGATCGGCATGACTGATACAACCGATGTGACCGTCATAACCCGATTTTCCTGCCAAAACTTCCGAACCGGAAAGGCCGTGGCAAGCTGGGGAAGTTGCGTTGATGTTGCATCTTCGTCTTGCGCGTCATCAAGGACGAGGAAATAGGCGTCAGGAGTCAGGCGACAGGAGGCAGCAATACTTCTGACTCCTGCCGGCTGCCTCCTGATCCCTTCCCACCGCGTCCTCCCCCTGCGTCCTGCGCGAACCAACTTTCGAAACGGGTATTTCGCAACTGGCCCGCGTATACTAAGAATGGTTATGGTTCGCGCAATTCCGACTGCCGTCAGCCCCTCGCCCGACGAGGCCCTGCAGGAGATCGATGATCTGCTGGAAGAGTTGACGCGCCTCACGCGCTCGGCCGCTTCGCCCCGCGCGTTCCATGCCGAGTTGCTCGATCGGGCCATCCGCGCTCTGGCGGCTGTGGCGGGCGCCTTCTGGGTTTCCGAAACCAACGACCGCTGGCAAACGGATGCCCGCGCCGACCAATCGGGAACAACGCTGATCGAACGGCTCCGCGCCACCCCAGCGCACGCTGAGCTGCTCAACGCCGTGCAGCGCGGCGGCGAACCGCGGATCGTTTTGCCGGGCACGGCCGCGGGAGGCGACGGTCTTTCGGCCAATCCCAGCGAGTTTCTACTGCTCTTGTGCCCGGTCGTCGTCGAATCGGATCCGACACCGATCGGCATTCTGGAAGTGGCCCAGCGGGGCGGCGCTTCTCCGGCGAGCCAGCAAGGCTACCTCCGTCTGCTTGCGGCGCTCTGTGACCTGGCCGCCGACTTCCATCAGCAGCGGCTCCTGCGGATCTGGCAGGATCGCGCCGGGCGGCTGGCCATCCTCGATCAGTTCGGCGATCGCGTTCACGCGTCGCTCGATTTGACATAGGCGTACATGCGCCTACATAAGCGCATATACGCCTATGTCAAGGAGAGGACATCAGCGATGCGTGCCAATGCGGCCACCAGCCCTGCGGACTGCAGCTGCTTCGCGATCCGCTCCGCGGCCAGGCACGTCTCTCAGCTCTATGACCAGATCCTGGCCCCGACCGGCCT
>JAGVKR010000264.1 GCA_020050375.1 Planctomycetales bacterium | reverse complement strand
CGCTCTTCCGATCTGCCATTTCGTCCACCACGGCGACCCGGCCAGCGGCCGATTGGTGGCGGCCCCCGCCCAGAGCGGCACGGCGAGCAAAGGGACGGGCGATCATCATTCGGCGTCGAGTGCCCTCCTGACGATCGTCCCCAAGGGATTGCGCTCGTTCGATCGCGACGACTCCGGATTCTTTCTGGAGCTTCTTCCCGGACCGCGCGATCGCAACGGCCTCCCCGAGAGCGTCCGGTTCTGGACGGCGCATTTGAGCGAATCCGATCCGGAGCAGACGTTTCGCGTAGGCTTGATCTACGGGCCCAGCGGCTGCGGGAAATCGTCGTTCCTCAAGGCGGGTGTGATCCCCAGCCTGCCCGAGAGCATCGTCACCGTTTACGTCGAGTCGACGGCCGTCGATACCGAAACGCGTTTGCTCAAAGCGCTGCGCAAGAGCTGCCCGAACGTTCCGCACGATCTGGATCTGTCGGACACGTTGACGGTCCTGCGTCGCGGCCGGGACCTTCGCTCCGGGACCAAGGTGCTCATCGTACTCGACCAGTTCGAGCAATGGCTGCACGCGCGCGGAAAAGAGGAGAGCAGCGAGCTGATCCGCGCCCTGCGCCAGTGCGACGGGATGCGCGTGCAATGCATCGTCTCGGTGCGCGACGATTTCTGGATGGCCGTGACGCATTTCATGGACGAGCAGGAAGTCACGCTCGTTCCCGGGCAGAACATTGCCGCGGTCGACCTGTTTCGCCTGTCCCATGCCCGGAAGATTCTGACGGCCCTGGGTCGGGCGTACGGGGCTCTGCCCGCCGGCCACGAAGAGCTCACCGACAGCCAGAAGTCGTTTGTCGAGAACGCGGTGAAGGACCTGGCTCTCAACGATCAGGTGATCCCCGTCCATCTGGCCCTGTTCGCCGAGATGGTCAAAGACAAGCCCTGGATTCCTTCCACACTGAAGGACGTCGGCGGCACCGAGGGGGTCGGGGTCACGTTTCTCGAAGAGACGTTCAACGGCCGCACCGCGAACCCGAATTACCGCCTGCACCAGAAGGCCGCGCGCGAGGTGTTGCGGGCGCTGCTATCGGACATGAGCGGCAGCATCAAAGGGGGGATGCGCTCGTATCAGGAGCTGCTCGCGGCTTCGGGATACGAGGGCCGAGATCGCGATTTCGACGCGCTGCTGCGGATCCTCGACTCCGAATTGCGGCTGATCACCCCCACCGATCCGGAAGGGATGGATCCCGACGCACCGGGCTTCCCCACGACGACCGGGGGACGCGAACGGTACTATCATCTCACCCACGATTATCTCGTTCCGTCCCTGCACGAATGGCTCGCGCGAAAGCAAAAAGAAACCCCCCGCGGTCGAGCGGAACTGGTGCTTGCCGAACGCGCCCAGTTGTGGAACGCCCGCCCCGTCAATCGCAGCCTGCCGTCGCTGGGTGAGTGGCTGCGAATTCTGCTGTTCGCCAATGGGCGCGGCGGTTCGCGGCGCGATCACGAGCGCAAACTGATACGCGCGGCGAATCGTTACCACGCAGCCCGTCTGGCGATCGCCGCTTGCCTGCTGGCGATCGCCGGCTGGTGGGCCTACGATTTCAACGGCCG
Organism: Planctomycetales bacterium; assembly: GCA_020050375.1. Lineage (GTDB taxonomy): Bacteria > Planctomycetota > Planctomycetia > Planctomycetales > Planctomycetaceae > SIAF01. The sequence continues at coordinate 1,413 of JAGVKR010000264.1, read as the reverse complement.
CTCGCGCGGGCGATCTTTGGTGGAGTCGCTCGAAAGCGCGGCGATTCAGGATGTCCCCGGGATCATCCGGCGGATGGGGCCGGTCCGCCGCTGGACCGACCATCTGTTGACCGATGCGGCAGCGAAAGCCGAACCCGAATCGCGGCAGGCGCTGCACGCCAGTCTGGCGCTCTTGCCGGTCGATCGACGACAGCAGGAGTTTCTCCTGGAGCGAATCCTCCAGGACGGACCGGAAACGCTGCTCGTGATCCGCGAAGGCCTGCGCGAATCGGGTGACATCGAGACACTGACCGGGCCGTTGTGGTCGGAGTTGACCGATCCCAATCGAGAGCCCGGGCGCCGCCTGCGGGCGGGAATCGCGCTGGCCGGCCTGGCCCCGGCTGGTTTCGACGACGACCCGCGCTGGAAGGGGTCGGTCGGTTTTCTTGCCACAGAGCTCGTCAAGCAGATCGCCGATCATCCCGATCAGTTCACATCGTGGACCGCGGCGCTGCAGTCGGCGCGGGGGTCGCTCGACGCGCCGCTGGCTGAGATCTTCTCGAGTGAGAAGCACCGGGAAGCCGAGCGCGAGTTCGCCGCCGCGGTCCTTGGCGAGTATGCCGCCGATCGCCCGGAGTTCATTGTCGATCGGCTCCTCTCCGCGACCCCCCAACAACATCGGACGCTGATCTCCCGTCTCAAGCCCCACCTGACCGAGGCCACGGCCAGGTTGCGAGCCATATTCGCTGCAAAACCCCCTGCCGGCGCAGGCTATGCCGATATCAGCCGAACGGCCCGACTGCGGGCCTGCGCTGCGGTCGTATTATTCGAACTCGGCGACTCGGAGCCGCTATGGCAGTCACTGGGAGCGCCGGACGATCCGGAGCTGGAAGCCTGCGGCGAAGACCGGTTGGCGGCGATTGGAATCGATGCAGAAGCGCTCTACCGCAAGCTGGCTGCCAATCCCTCGACCCCGCTTCGCGCCTCGCTCCTGCGAGCGATGGGCAGTATTAGCTCCGAGGGACAAAGGCCGTCATTACGCGCCGATTGCGTTACGGCCTTTGAGACGGCGTTTCGTAGCGATGCGGATTCCGGAGTTCATTCGGCGGCCGAGTGGGCGTTGCGCAGTTGGAAGCTGCCGGATCGCGTCGCGGCGATGTCCGCGGAGCTGAGAAGTGAAGCCCCTCACTTGGGCCGCAATTGGTACATCACCAAGACCGGTCACACGCTGGCCCTCTTCAAGGGGCCGATTGACTCACGGACGGGCTCGCCGGAGGATGAGCCGGGCCGTGACGCATCCGACGAGGGTCTCAGGACGCGTCGCATCGAACGCGATTTTGCCGTCGGCACAACCGAAGTCTCGATGAAGCAGTATTTGGAGTCCAACCCGGACTTCCGGCATCGGGAAAACGCCTACACGCCGACGTTGGATTG
>JAGVKR010000193.1 GCA_020050375.1 Planctomycetales bacterium | reverse complement strand
TTCTCCGCCTGCTGGCGACCGTAGACCGTGCACCTTCGCGAGCCGACGATGGCGACCGCAAGATCGTCGCGCGGCTCCAATCGACCGCGGCAATAGAGGACGCTCGGGGGGTCGCAGATCTCGGCCAGGAGGCGTGGGTAACTGGCGGAGCCGCGCAGGACGAGATCGATTCCCAGCTCGCGGGAGCGTTCCCATTCGCGCTCGGCCGAATGCCCGTGACGCGCCGCCAGAATGGCTGCTGCCAGCTTGGGGCCGATTCCCTCGACGTCGAGCAGCGCGTCGTCCGAGGCCTCGAATACGGCCTGGGGCGTCCCGAACCGGGCCAGCAGCGACTGTTGCGTCCGCGGACCGATCCCGGCGATCAAGCTCAGTCGCAAGGCCGCCAGCAGCAAGGGCTCGGGATGTCCGGCAGTGCTCATCGAAATTGCCCGCAGAAACAGCAACGGGATAGGGCCGAAACACTCGCAACTGACCGATTATAGCCGCGCAGCAGCGACAGCCCAATTCCAGGGTCGGTTCCATCATGACATCCAATGGCGACGTGCTGCCAGCCAATGGCCACAGTCAGGCGTTCGTTGTGCCGTGCCAAATAACGCCGGAACCAACTCCAGTCCAAGCGACTTCACCGACATTTATCCTCTTGCCTCATCGAGACAGGGCTAATCCTGGGGATGCTTCTGACGAGCGAAAGCGGTTCAGAGACAAAGGAGAGGAGTGATCGCGGGACGCTTTAGAATGATTGTCCGCAGTTTGCCAACGTCCATTTTGTGGCCCTCAATGGCGTCAAAGCAAGATTCAGGTGGCCCATGTCGTGAATGATCCCCATGAGAGCAAACGTGGCGTCCACTCTCGATTTGCCAGCACATCAACCGGGACAGGTAAACACCCAGTGCACCCGAAGCGCGGCTGCCTATCTCCGCGCGATCCGGTTCAGCACTTCGCAGCCCCGCTCGAGAGTGCGGTCTTCGGCGGCGTACGAAATGCGGAAATGCGTGTCGAAGGGGCTGAAGACGTTGCCGGGGATGATCAAGAGATTGTTGCGGATCGCTTCGGCAACGAACTCGCTGCCCGTCCCCCAGGGAGCCTTGGGAAACAGATAAAACGCTCCGCCTGCGCCGTGGATCTCGTAGTTTCCCTTGAGTTGCGAGAGCATGTAGTCGCGTTTGCGTTTGTAGTCGGCGACCCGGTCGAAGATGTCGTAATCGCACGCCACGAGCCCGGCGTACTGCACGGGGTGCGGGGCGCAGACAAACGTGAACTGCTGGAGCTTGAGCATCTGCTGGATCACGTGCTGCGGACCGTGGCACCATCCCAGCCGCAGGCCTGTCATCGAGTGCGACTTGCTGAATCCGTCGATCACGATTGTCTGCTCGTTCCATTTCGCCGGGCTGACGAACGGCCGGTCGTAGCAGAATGATTTGTAAATCTCGTCGCTGATCAGCGGGATGTCCTTTTCGGCGGCGAGCTTCCCCAGGCCTTCCATCTCGGCGGCGGTGGCGACGTAGCCGGTGGGGTTCGACGGGCTGTTGACAAGAATGGCGCGGGTCCGCGGAGTGATGGCGTCGCGGACTTTGTCGAGGTCGATGCGGAACTCGGGATACGTGTCGATCTCGACCACTTTCCCTCCCGCAAGGGTCGTGAGATGCTTGTACATCACGAACCAGGGATTGAAGACGATCACCTCGTCGCCGGGATTCACAAGCACCGAGAGGGCGAGCATCAGCCCGCCGCTCGTGCCGCTGGTGATGAACACCTTGCGGTCGCTGTGCCCATATTCGGCGGCGACTTGCGCCTGGAGCTTGTCGATCAGCGGCGCGATCCCCTGTGTCTGGCTGTAGGCGTTCTTGCCGGCGGCGACGGCGTGCGACAGCGCCTGCTTGATCGGCTCGGGGGTGTCGAAGTGGGGCTGGCCGATGCTGAGGTTGATCGGATCCTTCATGTTCACCGCCAGGTCGAACACCTTGCGGATCCCCGAAGCATCAATCCGCGACATCCGATCGGCGATCCAGCGTTCACTCATGGTGCTCCCTTTGTGGGCCTGAAGAAGGTGTCTGCTGAGTTCAGTCTAAAAGACGGGCCTTTGAACCGAAAGTGACGGGGAGTGCATCTCATCGCCGGACAAAGCCGGAAACGAAGCACGACTCGTCGCTGTCTGATCTGGATGAGTTGCGAGAATCCGGGGAACGGCGTCCCAAGTGACTTGAAGGAAGGAAATTGCGGATACGCCGGATGCCGCAGATAAGACAGATACGAAGAAAGACTCCGACTCGCGGGAGTCGCGAGAGGGGTGCCTGATCGGCTTGCCAAACCTCCGCATGCACTCGATTGTGGCAATCACTGCAATTCGACCGCGTCCCTCCATCTCGTATCTGTCTTATCTGCGGCATCCGGCGTATCCGCAATTTCTTCCGCCCGATCTACCATAGACTCGGCTCATTCAGGCGACGGGGAGGCAGTGGCGTCTGTCGCCAGCGTTCGCAAGAGGTCCGAGAACGGCGCGTCGCTGCGGCTGAGGACGTGCAGCAGTTTGACGAGCGTGAGCACCGCGTCGCACACCGGATACGACTCGACGAACCAGTGCCGCCCCGAGGCGTCCGCTCCGCACAGGGCACGAGGCTCGCGAAGTGCGAGCGACATTCCGGCAAGCGTCGTGGCGCCGTCCGTCGGCCCAACTTCCGTCTGCGTTGGAATTGCAGAATGGGCAGCGCCTTCCCAGATGATGCGGCCGGTTCCCCGTGAATCAAATTCATGGTCGGCCAGAAGCGACAGGACCTGCAATGGAGCGACGCACGCTCCCGTGTTGTCAAACAACGCACAGCGCTGGGCGTCGTCGTCGATCAGAATGCCGAAGTGTGCCTCACGGGGTCGAACAGCCCCGGCCACGCGGAGGACGTCTGGATCGCGTGGATCGTCGAGAACGCGGGCCCGCGTCGGAATCTCGATCGGAAGCAGCCGGCAGGCCGATTTCCGAAACAGCCTGGTCAGCATTCCGTGCAGCATCGCATTCGGGCATCCGAGAGCGATCCGCAGGGGACGCAAGGCGTGAAAGTGCTTTCCCAGTCCCGCCTCGTAGGCGACACCCGCCGTAAACAATCGTTGCGAACCGGGTCGCCGCGACGGCCGGCCATAACCGTGACGATAGCGTGATTCGATCTGGTCGAGACCTCCCCCGCGCGAACAGGGAGACACGCCGTGCCGGACAAAGTCCAACCCCGTCCAGGCGGCGTCGCAACCCGAGCCCGTCACGTGAATCCCTCCCGCGGCTTGCAGATGATCAACCGCGAACCAGAAGGCGGGACGGGTCGCGGGCCCGACGTCGATCACTTGGCACCCCATTCGCCGCAGGGCGATTCCGACCCCCATGACGAGATCGGGGGATGCGGGGCGTTCATCGTGGGCGAGCACGACAGTCGGGCCCGGTCGGCCAGGCGCCAGAACGACAACGCCTTCGTCGCCGGTCGATGGCTGGCGAGACGCATTCGGGTCGGGAATCGCTTTTTCGATCGGATTGTGGTCGCCGGTGGAGGCCAGTTCGTCCCAAAGACAACTGGCAAACGCTCCGGCGATCTTTCCTGCTTCCGTGCGCGTCAGTTCGTTGAGGTAGACTCCGCGGACACCTTCGGCCGTGAACTGCGATCGTGATCCACTATCCGCGAGCATTTGACTCGAGGTCGTTCCGCATTCCCCATCGACCGGCACGCGGCCGTCGCGGTGGAGACAATCGCGACAGCGGGCGTATCCGGCTGCCAGTCGCGCGAGGTGGACCGGGTGCGGGATGTCGTAGGTTTCGCCCGGACAGCGGTAGCTCGGCACGACCGGACTTGCAGCGAGCATAGCGGGGACTCACAATGCGGGCGCGATAACACGTGCGGGCGGGACTGTACGTCAATTCACGAATCGAGGTCAATAAGAGGCATGCACGCCACGGCGTTTTTGAAAGCCCCCGAGAAACAGCCAACCGGGCCGGCGGTCGTCCTCTACGGCGCCGAGCGGTTTCTCAAGCAGGAAACGCTCAAAATCGTCGCGAAGCTGGTGCTGGGGGAAGAAGGAGACGAACTGGCTCTGACTCGACTTCCCGGTGGATCGAGTGACCTCAAAACGGTCGTCGACACGCTGCTGACGGTCTCGATGTGGAGCCCGCGCCAGCTCGTGCTGGTGGAAGATGCCGACGAATTCGTCTCGAACTTCCGCGACGGACTCGAGAAGTACCTCGAACGCCCGGCGAAGAAGTCGGTTCTGGTTCTCGACGTCAAATCGTGGCCGGCGAGCACGCGCCTCGCCAAGGCTGTGGCCAAAATCGGACTGCCGATCGAATGCGGCAGCCTCAAGGGGGCCGAGCTCTTCACCTGGCTGGGAGAGCTGTCGCGATCCCGGCATGGAAAGAAGCTCGATCGTCCGGCGGCGCAACTTCTGGTCGAGCTGGCCGGTGCCGAGCTCGGGTTGCTCGATCAGGAACTGGCCAAACTGGCCGCGTACGTGGGAGGTGTCCCCACAATCGACGCCGCGGCGGTCGAAAAGCTGGTCGGCGGCTGGAAGACCGAGACCACTTGGAAAATGCTCGACGCCGTTCGCGACGGACATTTGGGAACGGCCCTCGAACTGCTCGACAAGCTGCTGACGTCGGGCGAGCATCCGCTGAAACTTCTGGGGGGCATCAATTTCGTCTATCGCCCGATCGCCAAGGCGACCGAGCTGTCGCGACAGGGCGTGCCGTTGTCCGAGGCGTTGACGCAGGCGGGGGTCAAAGCCTTCACGGTCCAGCCGGTGACGGCCTATCTGCGCCGCGTCGGCCGTCCGCGGGCCGAGCGCCTTTTCGGCTGGCTGCAACAGGCCGATCTCGATCTCAAAGGGGCCAGCCAGCTTCCGGACCGCGCGATCATCGAGCGGCTGCTGGTGCAATTGGCGGGGAAAATATAGGGTTTTTGCCGAGAAAATCCCTATTGGCACGCGCCGAGAGTTGTGCTAAAAGCTCGCCTCTCACTCTCACTTCCACATTTCGTTTCGGCTTCCCCTCCGACCGCAGGCTCAGTCTGTGTGCCCGCCTTCGTTGATCCGGCAATAAGTCTCGCCGGTCAATCGACGCATGGGCTCGCATTCCGCACCTGAGGGCGATCAGAGCGGAACAGGAGTCGCCGTCATGTCGCTGACCGCTCGTTTGGTGCTCACCGGAGCGCTGGGAATCGTCGCCATCAGCCAGGCCGGCTGCAATCTGGTGCCGCGTTACCAGCTTCAGAGCGCCCAGAATCGCACGCGACAGCTCTACGATCAGAATAAATCGATCGCCATGGATCGACAGGGATTGCTGGCGCAGAATCAGCAATTGCAGCAGCAGCTTTCCAGCGAGCAGGCCCTCCGCGAGACGTGGCAGCAGCGCTACGACAACCTCGCCTCGGAGCGCAACCGGCTGACGGGCCTCAAGAACACGAATCCGCTATCGGATTCGGCCAACCAGCAATTTGCCGACCTCGCCAAGCGCTACCCTGGCTTCGAGTTTGATCCGCAAACCGGTGTGAGCAAGTTCCAGAACGACATTCTGTTCGACACCGGCAGCGACGAACTGCGACCCGAAGCGAAAAACCTCCTCAACGAATTCGCCCGAATTCTCAACGAGGGAGATGCCTCGCAACTGAACGTGCTCGTCGTGGGACACACCGACGATCGGCCCGTCTCGAAGCCCGCCACAAAACAGCGTCACCCCGACAACTGGTATCTGTCGAGCCACCGTGCGATCAGCGTCGTCCATGCTTTGAAAACCAGTGGCATCAAGGAGGCGCGGATGGGCGCCACGGGATACGGCCCGCACCAGCCACGGATTGCCCAAGTCTCAGACGACGCCCGCCGGCAGAATCGCCGTGTCGAAATCTTCGTCCTCGCCCCGAACGCTTCTATGGCAGGCTGGGAACCAGGGACGACGAAGCGATAACGCAGGGCAATCGCGTTGCGAACGGTCCGTCAATCGTCGGCCAGTTGATCGCGGAGCGCATCGCGTTCGCGACGGGTGACCTCGAGATCGAACATCAGGTATTTGACGTCGAGCCGCAATTGCGAGAGGGCATCCTGAACAAGCGCCAGGATGCGGCGACGGCGGCGGACGGAGTCAACGACCTGGCCATACAGCGGATCGAGATCGCGCTGGCAGGCGGGGGGCATGCTGGCGATCCGCTTGCCCAGCTCGAGAAGCTCGCGCGGCAGTTCTCCGTCGGCGTCGACCGGCAATCTTGAATTCGTGCTCATCCTGTTGCGACCCCCTGACCGTACACCCACGTCCCGCGCGAATGTTCTTTACCAGAACAGATTTTGTGCCAGCCGCGACCCGAACACAAGATGCAGGGCTTAACTCTATTTATGGCAGGGCGTTGTGGCTGAAAGGCCCTTCTGGCCGATCGGGACGCCGTGTGGCAGTCCGGACGCGCCTCATCTTGGCCTGTTTCTCAAAACACTTTAGAATCAAAAGCTTACGGCACGCGGCGCCGCGCGCCGCGGTGGTGGTTTTTGTGACAATCGACCCGGGATTCCGTCGGCGAGCAAAACAAGCCTGCTCGCCCACGGCGCAAAAAAGGAGTCGCGACATTCCGGGTTTAGCGACTGTGGCGATTCTGCCGGCCCATTTTCAGCCTTGCGCCGGGGCCGGTGAGTTGTGACAGACGCAACCTCTCAAGGACGGGAGGCCACGAAGGCTTTGAGGCTGTTCGTTCGTGGAGCGCTGTGGCAACGCGGTTGTCTGTTCGTGCTGTTGGCAGGAGCAGTGGCGGCGGTCTGCGCCGCGCGCGACTACGACGATGGCTTCGAAAGCGGGCAGCCGAGCTGGGAAGCGACATTCGACCAGACCGCAGCACGAATGATCGGGCACGCGCGATCACAGACGACGCGCCATCAGGGTGAATCAGCCGAGCTCCTCGAGATCGAGGCGCTGGCCCCCGTGACCGATGTTCAACTGGAGCACGCCCTGCCACCGGCGCGGCTGATTGACGATCTCGTCCTGGCACTCTGGCTGCATTCGAATCAGGACGGTGCGACGCTTCGGGTGCGGGTCGTACTCCCGCGACAGATCGATCCGCGGACCGGCCAGCCTTTCACGGTGGTTCTCGACGGCGAGTCGTACACGAAACCGGGAACGTGGAAGCAGCTCACATGCGACAACCTGCCGGCGCGTCTCCGCCGCATGCTGCCGCAGTTGCGAAAAACGCTTCAAGCTGAGACCGGCGCCCCCCGCCAGGACGTCGACACGAGCGGCGCGTACGTCGATGCCGCCATCATCTCCATCCGCATGAATCGGGGAAGTCGTTCGCGATTTGCCATCGATGATCTGCATTGGGGCCCGATCGTCGACGCCTCGGCCGAACGCGAGCTGCAACTGGTTGCCGGGACCGAAGCACCGCCCCCGCAACCGGACGCCAAGCTTGTGGGCAAGCTGCTGTACGTCAAAGGGCAGCCCTACTTTCAGCGAATCGTTCCTTATCACGGCGAGCGGCCGGGCGAACTGGCGAAAATGCACTTCAATCTGGCGTGGGTTCCCGATTATCAGGATGAGCCGCTGCTGCGAGAGCTGGAGCAATCGGGACTGCG
>JAGVKR010000841.1 GCA_020050375.1 Planctomycetales bacterium | reverse complement strand
GTGCCCGTCGCGGCCATTTCGGTGGCGGCGTTGAGTGTGGGAGGGACGTTTGCGGAGAAGCCAGCCGCCGACGAGATTGAAATCGCCTCGGAAAAACCGATCGACGAGGAGACGCCCCCCCTCGATCCCCCCGCGAACGGGGGGAAGGCAGAAACTCCCTCGCCGTCTACGGCGAAAGCCGGGGTGGGGGAGGTCGAGGTTGACGGCAACGCCACGGTCTCTGTCTCCGGCGTCGTCCTCACGCCTGACGGCAAACCCGCCGCCGGTGCGACGGTACGCGCGGCGGCGCCGCTTTGGGAAATGATGAAGGCGGTCGTCGGCGATGACTTCGAGTCCCCGATGTCCGAGACGGCTACCGATGCTCAGGGACGTTTTTCAATCTCATTTTCGAAGCAACCCTTTGGCGACGTCAGCCGGCTTGCCGATCAATGGCGGGAGAATTGGAAGAAGACGACCATTGCCGCGTCCCTCAAAGGTTACGGGCCGGTGTGGATCGAGTACGAAGAAGTTCTGTCCGGACAGCCGCTGACGCTGCGGTTGGTGGAAGACGTGCCGATTCGTGGTCGCGTGATCGATCTCGAAGGACGGGCGGTCGCCGGGACGGTCGTGAAAATTGGCGAGCCGCACACTTCCAAGGACGAAGATCTCTCGGCCTGGCTCGAGGGAGCCAGAGCGGGCGAATTGCCGTGGACCGTAATTGCAAAGGCCCGTCGATCGGTCGAGCCGCGGCTCGTGAGCACGCCGACAACGGCCACGACGAATGCCGACGGCCGGTTCGAGATTCGCGGTCTCGGTCGGGAGCGGATCGTCAGCCTGATCTTTGAGGGAGAAACGGTCGCCCATCGCGACGCGAAGGCCGTGACGCGAAAGATCGAGTCTTTTCAGAGGAAGATCAGTCAGCCGCCGTTTGAGGGGTCGGAGCCGGTGTTCGGCACGGAGTTTACGTTCACGGCCGATCCCGCCCGAACGATCGAAGGGGTCGTGCGGGATGCAAAGACGGGCATGCCTCTTGCCGGGGTGCCGGTCGAAAGCGACAAGCTCGCCGGGTATCCTTACTCCGGTCATCGCGTGTTGAAGGCCGTCACCGACGCCCAAGGTCGATTTCGACTGCTGGGCATGCCCAAGGGGAAGGGAAATCGTCTGCTGCTGGTCCCGAACGACGAGCAGCCGTACTTCATGCGCGAAGTCGACGTCCCCGATCCGGCCGGTCTCGGGCCGGTGCCGATGGAGATTGAGCTGCATCGCGGGGTCTGGATCACGGGGCGCGTGACCGACAAAGAGACTGGCGCAGCAGTCCCCGGGGTTCGCCTGCACTATCTGCCGTTTCTCTCGAACGAGTTCGCCCAGAGGACGCCTGAGTTCCATTCCGATGGCAATGTCGACGGAGACCAGCTTCGTTATCAGACGAAAACTGACGGAACTTATCGACTCGTCGGCCTTCCCGGCCGCGCGATCGTGGGGGCCAACAGCGTGATGGTCCCTTATCGCCGCGGCGTCGGCTACAACGAGATTGACGCGCCATACAACGAGATTGACGTGCCAAAGGACAGCAAAGCGAAAGATTTCGACACTTATCGAAATCCGATCAATCCCGGTCCTAATTGGCCGACGATGATGCGGGAAATCAACCCCGCCGCGGACGCCACGGCGGTCACTCTCGATTTCCAGCTCGATCCCGGAAAGTCGTTACGGATTCGCGTCGTGGGATCCAAGGGGGAGCCGATCAGCGGTGTGTCGGTCGAGGGGTTGTCGTGGCATGCGTACATCGCCGCGACGCAGCAACCCTTGCTGACGGCGACGAATTTCGGTCCGAACGAGTCGCGGACGCTGCTCTTCCATCATAAAGAGCGGAACGTCGGCCGCGTCGTGACGGTCGGCCCCGACGAGATTCGCGTTGGGGAAATCATCGTCGATTTGCAGCCGTGCGCTACGCTTGTCGGGCGGATTCTCAATGTCGACGGTCAGCCGGTCTCGGGCATGTCGCTTCGCACGGATGTCCTTCCGACTGGCGATTTCAGTCCCCAACTCCCGCCAGTTGCGACCGACGCTGAGGGCCGGTTCCAGGTGACGCTGTTGCCGGGTTGTAAATATCAACTGATCGGCAACGGGGGCGGTTTCCAATACGTCGAGGTCGCGAAGGACGTTGCGATCAAGCCGGGAGTGACCAAAGATTTAGGGACAGTGGTCGTCGACAAGGATGGGAAGGTCGTATCCACATCGGCAGTCGCCGAGCCGGCGAAGGCTGACGGCGCTGAGAAGCCGAAGGCCGGCGAAGAAGGGAAGGATTCCGGAAAAACGTCGGCGAATGCCAACGCCGGCACGACGCCCCCCCTCGATCCTCCTGCGAACGGGGAGAGGGCAAAAACCGCCGAACCTGTCAAATCGGACACGAACGACACGATCGTCGTCCGCGGGCGCGTGCTCGATCCCGATGGCAAGCCGTTCGCGGGGGCGACTGTCTATGCTCTGGTTCACTATTACCACCCGAGCATGAAGCGGCTCCCACTCGGCGAAACCAGGAGCGGTCCGGACGGACAATTCGAGTTCGCATATCCCAACCCTGTCCGAACGGAGGCTGGCTGGCGGGAGTATGTCAACACGGGGGGACAGGCGATCGTCGCGGTGGCCGAAGGATTCGGGCCGGGCCTGGCCTGGACGACGGAGATCCCGCCGGGAGAACCGGTGGCGCTGCGCCTCGTTCGGGACGATGTGCCGGTCACAGGCCGCGTGATCGATCTCGAAGGGCGGCCCGTCGCGGGGGTCAAAGTATCACTGCTCAGCATCAACCCGACGAAAAGCGAACAACTCGACGATTGGCTGAACACGATGGCGCTTGGGGACTACCAGGGGGCCGACCGATTTCTCGCGGCGGGAATGCCTCAAACCGAGGCGGAGCGGTTCCCGGCGATAGTGACGGGGAAAGACGGCCGGTTTCGGATGACGGGCCTTGGTCGCGAGCGACTGGTCGGACTGATGTTTGAAGGGCCAATGATCGCTGTCAGCCGCGCGACCGTTGTCACGAGGCGCATTCCGCCGGTGAAAGGGGCGGCGCGGAAGGGAGGAATATTTGGTGCCGATTTCGAGTTCACCGCATCGCCGACGCGGCCCATCGTGGGGACAGTCCGCGACGCAGACACCGGCGCGCCGCTGGCGGGGGTGACCATCGGAGATCGCGGGATGGCTCTGCGGCTGCCGAAGTGGGTGATGGCCGTGACGGACGAGGCGGGGCAATTTCGCCTCACGGGTCTTCCCAAGGGAATAACACAGCCCCTTGGTGTCCTGCCAGGAAACGACGTTCCCTATTTTTCGCCGTACGTCACCGTGCCCGATTCTCCCGGCTTGGAACCGATCAACGTCGACATCAAATTGCATCGCGGCGTCTGGATTTCAGGACGTGTGACCGACAAGGAGACCGGGCGGCCGGTCCAGGCGCGGATGCGCTTCTATCCGCTCTTATCGAATGCGAACGCGCAGCGCGTCAAAGATGTCTTCAATCCCGGCGGCTATGTGCGGGGAGGGGAAGATCGATACCAGACGAACCTGGACGGGACGTACCGACTGGTGGGGCTGCCGGGAAAGGCGATTGTCGGCGCCGAGTGCTGGAAACATCCCTACCGGTTCGGCGCGGGGGCCGAGCAGATTGAGGGGATGACTGAAGACGGCGAGTTTCCTGCATGGGGGAACATGATGCCGCCGGGGCGAAACAACCCCAACAGCATGCAGGCCATCGATGTGCCCGAAGGAGCGGAGTCGGCGACGTGCGACCTGGAGCTCGACCCCGGGGAAACGATGCGATTCACGGTTGCCGATGCGGACGGGTCGCCGGTTTCGGGCTATCGCGTCTGGGGGCGAACGTCCAGCCCCGTCTTCCACCAGAAGACACCGATCGAAAGTCCGAAGTTCGAAGCGGTGAATTTTCGTGCGGGCGAGACGCGCCGAATTCTGGTTTACCATGAATCGCAGAATCAGATCGCGCTGGTGGATGTTCAGATCGACGAGCATCCAAATCGGCACATGACGATCCAATTGCAACCGTGCGCCACGGTGACGGGCAGGCTCCTCGATGCCGCCGAAGCGCCTGTGGCGGGGGCCGCCATCACGCTGGAAGCGTCAACACGCGGTTTCAAAAGACTTCCGGTGGCGCTGTTCACCACAGGGGACGAATTGTTTCGGACGGCGACGGACAAAGAGGGGCGCTTTCGCATGGCTGTCGTGCCCGCAGGTTCGTTCTCCGTTGACTGCCGAATCAGCGATCCGCAGCGCGACACGTTCCAGCGGCTGATTGAAGACTTCGCTGTCAAACCCGGTGAAACAATCGATTTGGGGGACGTGCGGTTGAAACGGCAAAACTGACCAGGCATCGGCGTGTCAATGATTGCCGTCTTTCGTTCCGCGAAAGAACGCGCCCTTTCGCGGAGCGAAAGGCGACTCTGGGAAGTGTGTTCGCGAAGTGAAACAGAAGACGACGGTGAACGGCCATGCAATCCGAGCAGACAATTACGAATCCGAATCCGTGGGCACGCTATCGTCCTTCTGCCGAGACTCCGTGGAACCGGCGGCGGGTGGTTCATTTGCACCGCCGGGCGGGGTTTGCCGCGACGGCAGACGAGATCGAGCGCGATTTGAATGACGGGCCGGAGGCGAGTGTCGACCGGTTCCTCCAAAGTTTGTCGCGGATGCGCGGGGTCCCGGCCGATTTTGAGCAGATCGCGGTGATTCTGGCAGACGCAGCGGTGGCGTCGCGCGATATTTCGCGACTCAAGGCGGCCTGGCTTTACCGGATGCTGTTCTCGCCCGATCCGCTCGCCGAACGGCTCACACTCCTGTGGCACAATCATTTTGCCACGAGCAACCTCAAGGTCGACGAGCCGGGGACGATGCGCCGGCAGAATGACATTTTTCGCGAGTGCGGCCGTGGCCCGTTTGGTGAGCTGTTGCGGCGGGTCGTTCACGACCCGGCTCTGTTGGTGTTCCTCGATGCGCCGGCCAACCGCAAAGAGCATCCCAACGAAAACCTCGCCCGCGAGCTGATGGAGCTGTTCTCGCTTGGCGTCGGCAACTTCAGCGAGGCCGATGTGAAAGAGGCGGCGCGGGCGCTTACCGGGTGGACCGTCTCGCAAAGCGGTGAGTTCCGCGAAGTCGCCGAGCGGCACGACGATAGTGAGAAAACGATTCTTGGTCGAACCGGGAAATGGCGCGGTGACGACCTGGTCGAGATGCTGCTTGAGCATCCGGCGACGGCGACGCGGCTTGCAAAACGGTTGTGCGAGATGTTCCTGGGGGAGGATGCGGTGGCTACTGCGACGCGACCCCCCCGGCCCCCCCTTCCTAAGGGGGGGAGTGATGTCGGATCCCCTGTTCAGGAGTTGGCGGCGGGTTTGCGCGAGCACAGTCTCGACATCGGCTGGGGGGTCGAGACGATCCTCCGGTCGGAGTTGTTCTTCAGCGAGGCAAATCTCGGTCGGCGGATCGTCGGGCCGGCCGAGTTCGTCGTCGGAGCAGTCCGAATGTTGGAGCAGTTCGATCCGCCTCCCGGAACACTCGTGCTGGCCGAGTGGGTCGCGCGGCTGGGGCAGGATCTGTTCTACCCCCCCAACGTATTCGGCTGGCCGGGGGACCGGTCGTGGATCACGCCGCGCTCGATGGTCGGCCGAACGAATTTTGCGACGGCCATCGTGCGCGGAAGCCTCGGCGGCCGAACCGAGCCGCTCGATGTATTCGCGCTTTTGCACAAGCACGGGCGCAACGGAACGCTTGATGACACGATTTCATTTTGTGGCGATGTGATCCTCGGAGGGCCGCTCTCGGGGTCGTTGCAGGAGCAACTGAAAATGCTGCGCGAATTGGCCAAGGGGAACGATGCCGATACGGCGCGGCGGATTGTGGCAATGGTGCTGGCGTCGCCGGAGGCCCAGGTGGCGTGAGGGGCGTGTCAAAGAGGATTCGGGATTCAGTATTCGGGATTCAGGGAGGGACGACACCGAACATATTGAGCACGGACGCAGTCGCGGAGCGACGACGTGATGTAGCCCGCGGCGCGAGCTGCTGGACTGGATTGTTCGACAACACCGAAGCCCCGGCAGGGGCGATGTGAGTATGGAATCGCGGCGTCAACGTCGCCCCATCCGGGGCTTTACCAACTCCAATTCGTCTTTCCAGTGGCTTGCGCCACTGGCTACATCACTCAGCCCCTACCGGGGCTGTTTGACGAACAAACAACTCCACACGGAATCCCATCATGCTCTCACGCCGCAGCTTCCTGAAGAGTTCTTCCCTGCTGGCGCTGGCTCCCAGCGTGCCGACGTTTCTGGCCCAGGCGGCGCGGGCTGCTGAGGGGAAACAGGAAGGGCGGATTCTGGTGGTGATCCAACTGAGCGGCGGGAACGACGGGATCAACACCGTCGTCCCGTTCGCCGACGCGGGCTACGCCCGCGCTCGAAAGGAGCTGCGCCTTCCGCAGGAAAAACTCCTCAAGATCAGCGATTCGGTCGGATTGCATCCGGCGATGCAGGGGGCGGCCAAACTGCTTGAATCCGGCCGGCTGGCGATCGTGCAGGGGGTTGGATATCCCAACCCGAGCCGTTCGCACGACGTGAGCATGGCCATCTGGCAGACGGCGCGGTTCGACCCGGAAGAGCAAAAGACTTACGGCTGGATCGGGCGCGCGCTCGACACGCGGGCTCAGCCTCCGCAGGGAACACCGGGGGCCATGTTGCTGGGGAACGAATCGACTCCGGTGGCACTCCGTTCGCGAAAGTCGGTCGCATCGGCGCTGGCGGGACTCGACGATTTTGCATTCTCCGACGTCGCGTCGACGATCGGCGCCCCGCAGGAGGTGCAGGGGGCCGATGATGTCGCCGCCTTTGTCCGGCGCAGCGCGCTCGACGCGTACACGTCGGCCGAACGGCTGAAAGAGATTTCGCTGCGGAATGCAGCGGGGACGGGATACGCGGCGAACGAACTGGCGCGGCGGCTGAGTCTCGTGGCGCAGCTCATCAAGGCGGGGATCGAGACGCCGATCTATTACGTGATCCAGTCTGGATACGACACCCACGCCGCCCAGCTTCCGACGCATGCCAATCTGCTTCGCGAGCTGTCGGGCGGACTGTTGGCGTTCTTCGACGACTTGAAGGAATCGGGCTTGGCCGACCGGGTGGTCCTGCTCGCATTCAGCGAGTTCGGACGCCGTGTCGAAGAGAACGGCTCGCTGGGAACCGACCACGGGACGGCCGGGCCGGTCTTCCTCGCCGGCGCGCCG
>JAGVKR010000509.1 GCA_020050375.1 Planctomycetales bacterium | reverse complement strand
TCGCCCAGATCGCCGCCAGCGAATGCCAGTGATTCGGCGTGGCGATCGCCACGATGTCGATGTTCTTGTCGTCCATGACCTTTCGCAGGTCCTTGTAGAAGGTCGGGCGCTTTCCAGTCAGCTTTTCGACGTTCTCGACCCCTTTCTTTTGCCCGACCTCTTCGTCCGGATCGCAGACGGCAACGATCTCGCAGTCTGCTCGCTTGCCGAACCCGCCCAGATGCGATTGCCCCCGACCGTTCAATCCCAGGATCGCGACGCGGAGCCGCTCGTTGGGACTCTTCGACTGCTCTTCACCCTGCGCAACCTGAGCGACGCTGGTTCCCGCAAACGCCGCGGCGGTCGCCGCGAACATCGAGTTCTCCAGAAATTCTCGACGAGACTGCTTGAACATCAGTGGGTCTCCGTTGGGTGAGGGAGCTTGGAGCGTGGAAGTAAATCGGACCGGATCAAAACTCGGGTACAGGGAATTCGATATCACGCGGAACGGTTCACCCCGTTCCGCCGCGGGAGGGTTCGTCGTCGACAATATCGGAACTGTTGAACGTCACTTCGATCAACGTCGTCACCCCCCGAAGCGAGGTCGGATTATAACCTTTTCGCAGGTGAACTCGCCACACCAGACGCCCCGACAGCTCCTTCCAGCCCTCCTCTGTCGTGGGCACGAACGAATCGACCGAGTCTCCCGGTTTGAGCGGGCGATCGTGATTCGCATCGCAGACGAGCCATTCGCTTTCCGGTGACAGGTCGTAGACCAGCACATGGCGCTCAAACTCCGACCGGTTCTCTTCGGAGCAAACGAAGTTGTTCGCCTTGAATCGGCCGAAGTTTCTGCGGTCGGGCTCTTTGGTGTAGACCAGGTGCCGGTCGAGCGGCACAACTTCCTGGGAATCCGAGACATTCTCAAACCGCAAATAGAGCTTGAGCACCGGCGCGCTGGGGGGGCGGGCTTCGCCCGCCACGGGATTGAAGAATTCAAACTGGAGCGGACCGCGCGCAACGCGCAACGGCGTGATTCGCAACGCGCCGTACTGGCGGGACTCCCCTAATCGTAACTTTTGGGCCGGATGAATCACTGTGTCGGGCGGCACGTAGAGCAACGTCGTCACCCGATTCTCCGATTTGGCCGGTGGGGCGAGATCGGGGAGATCGAGTGTCGGAGTCCGCTGCGACAAAAGATACGCCAGGTAAATGCAGGCCAACGTGACGGCACTCGCGTAGCTGATGGCGATTTTGAGCGCCAACGGCGACGGGCCTCTCACGCCGGAAGCGACTCTCGAAGTCACCGTACTCACGCTCGAGCCGACAGCCTGGACAACCGGAGTCGCGATCGACGATAGAACGGAACTCGAGGGCAATGGAGACGAAGTCTCCGCCACCGCACTCACGGCAAGCTCGGGAAACGTCGCCGGTGGCTGGATCGGAAAATCGAAGATCGTCGTTCGCAGGCTCGAATCGAACTCGCCGGCGTCCTCGTCATTGGGGGGGCGTTCACCGACAAACAGCGCGTCGTCCACAGAGCTCGACGGTCCCCCACCGGCAGCGAGCACACCCGAGCCGGTCTCGACGGGAATCTGCGATGTCGCGGTCGGCGCATCCCGATAGATCGCCGAAAGCCGCGCGCCGCAATCGGGGCACGCCGCAGGAGGCGCGGGATCGTCGGAGGGCCACCGGCGCCCACAATGACTGCAACTGAACGCATCGGCCATAAATCGTTCCCGGCGGGGACTGTCGCAGGCCGCGGGAGCGACACCGAGCAACGACAGAACACATAGCGGCGGCACGGGCCCGACTAACTGCGAACGGCCACCAATCCAACCAGATCTATTTTGAGGAGTCCCAGACCCTCAGGCAAGCCCGTTCCGGGGCTGTACGGGAGAACCCCCAAAATCGGAACCGCCGTGCGGCGAGCCAGTTCGGCGGCATTTGTTTCCTGTGATCGATCGGCAGAATCCGGCGGTGACGCCTGATTCAGCAAAATACCGGCGACAGTCAGGTGCCGCGCCTGCGCGGCTTCAATCGTCAGGAGCGTGTGGTTGATCGTCCCCAGCGACAGGCGGGCGACGATCAACAGTGGAAACCCCAAATCGACGGCCAGATCGGCAACCGTCTCGGTTTCGGCCAAGGGGGACAACAATCCTCCCGCCCCCTCCACGACGAGCAAATCGACCCGCTCCCGCCACCAATCGGCCCCTCGACGCAACAGAGCGGCGTCGATCCGCTTTCCCTCGAACCGAGCGGCGACCGGCGGCGCCACGGCGGCGTGCCAGCACTGTGGGCAGATCGCCTCCCGCGGGAATTCTCCTCCCAGCGCCGAGTGCAACCGCTCGACATCGCCCCAGACCGGCCCCACGGATCCCGGTTCGCTGCCGCTCGCGGTCGGTTTGTAAGCACCAACGCGAACCCCCTGCGCCCGCAGCAAACGGACAATCCCCGCCGCGACATACGTCTTCCCGATGCCGGTGTCGGTTCCGGTAATGAACAATCCGCGGCAACTCATATCATTATGCTCCACACGCCACTAAAGCAGGGAACAGGCATCAGGAGGCAGGCGACAGGGACGTCGTGGTTCGTCGATCGCAAAATGTCAGGTCGGGTGGCCGGGGTCGACCAACGGGAGCCCCCGGTGAGTGGTGGCGTTGCATGACAAGTACCGATCGATGGTCCACTAGGGAAACTTCTTCTCCCTTCCCCCCCGGCGGGGGAAGGGTTGGGGATGGGGGGGCTTTCCGCGTCAATTCCTCGCGCACCGCTTCCGTCCGAGAACTTCTTTTTTTCGTGTGATTCGTGTCTTTCGTGGTTGAAGTTTGTTTTGGCTCCGCTCGGGTCGCACGCCTGGGACGAGGGAACAGGCGTAAGGCATCCGTCAGTGTGCCAGATTTCTGTCTCCTGCCTCTTGCCCCCTGTCATCCCGTCAGCCGAATCTCCGCACCGATCCCTAACCCGAGCCGCTCTGCCGCACTCCCGCCGTTAACGGCAATCTCCAACCGCTCCGAGCTGCCGAACAGGGCCATCAGACTTCCCGCCGGCTGTTCGGAGTAGACCCGGCTGATCCCATCGATTGTCGTCGAACCGACCGTTACGCGCGTTTGCGGCCGAAGCTCACGCGGAACCACCTCTGACCGAACATTGGTGATCAGGTTGCCGAAATGATCGACGG
>JAGVKR010000200.1 GCA_020050375.1 Planctomycetales bacterium | reverse complement strand
CCCCCCCCCCCCCCCCCAATGGATTTGCGTACACCACCTTTTCTCACGGCGGGTTGCCTTTCATCGTGCGGGGCATCGAGGACGAAAGAGTGAGAGGACGAACCTGCACATTGTACCCTGCCGTGCCGCTGACGGAAACTGTCGCGGGCCGGTGACCTTCGCCCTTCGCTGCGTCTCCGTTCGATTTCTTCGACCTGGCTTCGTCTCCAATTCGACTGCCGCTATACTCCTCGCCATGCCGTTCTGCCACGGCCGGCAAAGTTCGAACTGACACAATTGCAGGATAGTCATCATGAAGTCGAACCGGCGCGGGTTGGTGGGAGTGCTCACGGTTGCCATTGTCGGAGGACTTGGCGGGTTAGCCGCGGGCTGGTTCACCCCGACCGAGACCACGGTCACCGAGGTGGCGCCCGGTGTCTGGTTCCGCAAGACGCAGTGGAAGCCCGAGTTCATCGGCTGCAACCAGGGGTGGGTGATCTTCGACGACTTCGTGCTGGTGATCGACGCTAATTTTCCCAATCAGGCGGAAGAGATCATCCCGCTCATCCGCAAGACGACCGACAAGCCGATCCGCTACGTGTTCGACACGCATTACCACGGCGATCACGCCGACGGCAACCCGGTGTTTGCGAAGATCGGTGCGACGGCCATCGCCTCGGAGAACGCCAAGGGAGAATTCGAGACCAAAGGAATCGCCGGCTTCGAGAAGTCGCAAACCGACAAACCCAGGGAGTACGGCGCGCTCAAATACAAATACCCCGCGCTCTATTTCCCGAAAAAACTGGTGATCGAAGATTCGAAGCAGCGCGTCGAGCTGATTCATTTTGCGCACGGGCACACCAAAGGTGACGCCGTGGCCTGGCTGCCGAGGGCGGGAATTCTCTTCACCGGGGACAGTTGCCTCAACGGCGCGTTCAACTACACCGGCGACGGCAACACCGAAAGCTGGATCGGGGCGCTCACCGAGATGCGCAAGCTCCCCATCAAAACGATCTGCCCCGGTCACGGGGAAAAGAGCGACATCACGCTGATCGACCGGCAGCGGCGGTACTTCGTCGAGCTGCGGCAATCCATCGCGGCGGCGATCGCGAAGGGACAGTCACTCGAAGAGATCAAGAAGTCGATCGACTTTCCGTGGTACGAGGAATGGACCAGCGTCCCCGTCCGGCAGAACGTCGAGAACATCGAGTTTGTGTATAAGGAGCTGCGACAGTAAGCCGAACGTCGACTTTGGATCGGGCGGGGTCTGACGTGCTCAACGAACGGTGAATGGGTGCGGTATACGAATATGATCGCTGGTGCGAGATTCGTTCCTGGATTGTGGATTTCGAGCCGGGACGTTCGTCGGCAGAGCCCCGAATGGGGCGAGATTCTAAAGCCCAGCGGCAAAGCGCCGCGGCGATAGCCGCAGAGCGCCGCCCTGGGTTCCGGTCGCGCGCGATTCCCTCAGCCCTGTCAGGGCGAAACAACGGCCGATTTGGATCGATGGCGCAATGCCTATTCGTGATGCGTTTATGTCGCCCTTTCAGGGCTCTCGGCGTAATGTGCGTTTGCGAACCCAGGGCGGCGCGGCTGTCGCCGCTGTGCCCTGGGCTATAGAATCTCGCCCACTTCGGGGCTAATTCACGGCGATCAACGGAACAAAAACAGAATCCGTTCCAGTGGTTCGATCGGCAACACGTTGCGCATGTCAGGCGGGGTCTGCGGAAATTGGCTCAACGCGGCGTGAACCGTTATTCGTACCGCAACGCATCGATCGGATCGAGTTGGCTGGCGCGGCGGGCGGGGTAGTAGCCGAAGAAGACGCCGACGGCGGCGGCAAACAACACCGCCACGATGCCGGCCGGGAGTGAGATGACGAGCGGCCATTTTGTTCCGCTGGTCACCGAATTGATCAGCATCGTCAGCCCCGTCGACGCACCGACGCCGAGCGCGAAGCCGATCACGCCGCCGATGCAGGAAAGCAGGACGGCTTCGACCAGAAACTGGCGCAGGATGTCTCCCGCGCGGGCGCCGACGGCCATGCGGATGCCGATCTCCCGCGTGCGTTCGGTGACCGAGACGAGCATGATATTCATGATCCCGACGCCCCCCACGAGCAGCGAAATGGCGGCGATCGTTGCCAGCATGAGAGTCAGCGTGCCAGTGATGGTCGCGAAGACTCCGGCGATTTCGGTCGTGTCCTGAACGGTGAAATCCCGCGGTTCGTTCGGCAGAATGTGGTGCCGGTCTTCCAGCAAGCGTGTGATTTCCCCCTGGGCGTCGCGGGTGTCGACGAGCGAACGCGCCGACACCAGAACCACGTTGACGTTGTCGAACTCCGAGCCGACCAGCCGCTTCCGTACGGTCGTATAAGGCATGAGGATGATGTCATCCTGATCGTCCCCCACCATATTGGCCCCCTTTTTCAGCAACACTCCAACCACCTTGAAAGGAATGTTCTTGATCCGAATCGTCTGTCCCAGCGGATTGGCGGTTTGAAACAGTCGGGCGACAATCGTCTGGCCGATCACGCACACCTTGGCCGCCGAAGTGATTTCGCGTTCGGTGAAGAACCCCCCCGATTGCAGGGGCCAGTTGCGGACGACCGTATAGTCGGGACCGACTCCGTACATTTCCCGGGGATTGTAGTTCGAGTTTCCGTGGATGACCTGTCCGCCGAAAGCGATCAGCGGCGAGGTGGCGAGCACCGCCGGGCACTCGCTAGCGATGGTGTCGGAATCATTGGCCGTCAGGGTCATCACGTTGCCCGACCGCACTCCTTCGTTCCGTCGCGCTCCGGGGAAAACGACGATCACGTTCGTCCCCAGTTGCTCGAACTGGGTCTGCACCAGGCGACTGGCGCTTTGACCGAGTGAGACCATGGTGGTGACCGAAGCGATCCCGATCACAATCCCGAGCACCGTCAGCCCGGCGCGCATCTTGTTCTTGCCCAGGGCCCGCAGCGCGATCCGCAACGTAACGAAGAGATTCATGAATTCGGTCGGAGAGAACCAGTTGCGTTCAGGGTTTCAAGGGGAGCCAAAAGGGGCGGGGGGGACAATCCCGGTCACCAGCTCGTCGCCGGGTTGGAGCTCTCCCTGCACCAGCTCGGTGTATTGGCTGTCGCTGAGCCCCGTCTCGACTTCGACGGCTCGCAGCAGTTCGCCCTCGGTCTTCCACACGTGCCGGCGCGAGCGATTCCGGCGCAATTCACTGCGTTCGGCGGCTGAAATCGCGAGCTCCGAATGGCTCGCATGATCGTCCTCTTGCGACGTGTTGCGGTCGGTTCCATCGACGAGATGGCGGTCCTCCGGGCGGACCTGGCGCGGGGTCGGAAAGAAGCGGAGCGCGGCGTTCGGAATGCGGATCGTGTCGGCCCGTTCGTCGACTTCGAAAGACAGGCTCGCCGTCATCCCCGGCAGCAGCTTGAGCTCCGCGTTTGTCGCCGCGACAATCACCGGGTACGTCACCACATTCTGCGTCGTGGAAGAGTTCATCCGGACCTCGGCAACCCGCCCTTCGAAGAGCTCGTCGGCGTAAGCATCGACGGTGAAGCTCACGGGAAGCGTTCGCTGCTGAGTCTGCCGGATCAAGCCGATGTCGGCCTCGTCGACGGCGGCGAGAATGTCGACCCGCTCGCGCATGTTGGGAGCGATGACGAACAACTCGGGGGTTTGGAACTGCGCGGCCAGCGTCTGTCCCGGTTCAATCTTGCGATTGAGGATGATCCCCGCTTCCGGCGCCTTGATCTCGCAATATTCCATTTGTGTCTGTGAGTATTGCAGCGAAGATTCGGCGACCTTCAGGCTGGCTTCGGCAAGGGCGACTTCCGCCTTCGACTTCAGCACGGTGAAATGGAACTTATCGACCTCGGTTTCCGCAATGAATTCCTGATTGACCTTGCCGAGCTTGGCGCTGCGCTCCAGGTCGCGCTCGGCATGCGCCAGCACGGCCTTGGCGCGATTCAGCTCGGCGACCCGCGATTCGAGCAGCGCCTGATCGCGATCGAGGTTGGCGCGGTAGATCCGCGAATCGATCTTGCACAAGACATCCCCCTTGGCGACTTCCTGATTGAAATTGGCGAGCGGCACGGTGGTGTCGATGGGGCCCGAAATGAAGGATCCCACCAGGATCGTCCGCACCGGCTGGACCTTGCCCGTCGCATTGACGACCGACACCAGGCGTCCTCGGCGGACTTTGGCCGTCCGGATTTGCGGCTGCTGTCGCTTCTTCCAGTAATCGGTCGCGGCGTTGTAGGCGGCGGCGCCGATCCCTACGACGACCAGCAGAATCGCGGCCAGACGCAGGAAACTTTTCATGGTGACAGGCAATGCAGACGCGATGATCGGAAAACTGCAACCGAGGTCGTTGGTTTCGAGTATGCTGGAAGCTCCATCAGGTATACCACCGCAGGGGCGGGTTGGTGTCAACCTCTGGTTGCGAAACCGCCTCTACGCTCGATACCACGATCCACGATTCTCGATCCACGCTCTCGGCGGGTGCCTCCCCGGACGTCGCATGCCCCTCATCGAACTTCGCGGGATTTGCAAGACCTACGATCTCGGCGAGGTGCAGGTGCTGGCGCTGAAGGAAGCCAGCCTCGACATCGCTGAGGGGGAATTCGTCGCGCTCCTCGGACCGTCGGGTTCCGGCAAGTCGACGCTGATGAACACGCTGGGCTGTCTCGACCGGCCGACGAGCGGCAGCTACCGGCTCGCCGGGCAGGAAGTCGCGAGCCTGTCGCGCGACGAGCGCGCGGTGATCC
>JAGVKR010000315.1 GCA_020050375.1 Planctomycetales bacterium | reverse complement strand
TAGAGCGGCCCCTGGTCGATCTGCGGCAGGATCTTGGACGCCCAGCCCCAGCCGTTGGTGCCGTAGATATTTGGCGTGCCGTTGGTCAGGCCCACCCAGCCGGCCGGAAACGTGCTGAATGAATCGTGATAGTTGTGCAGCGCCAATCCGATCTGCTTGAGGTTGTTTTTGCACTGAGCACGGCGGGCCGCTTCGCGGGCCTGTTGCACGGCCGGCAGCAGCAGGGCCACCAGCACGCCGATGATGGCAATGACCACCAATAGCTCAATCAACGTGAATCCATGTTGTCGGGAACGCATGATGCCTGTCTCTCCTGAATGACGAATGAATGGCAAAAAAGGAACGACCGAAAACCATCGCAAGATGAGCCAACGGCTCGGAATAATGACTTCAGGGGAAGCGGATGAGGCGCAGCAGCGCAACGACCTGCGCCGCATTTTTTCTTCCGCCTGGAAGCAGCACCTGCGCCGAACTTCGGCGCAGCGAAACCGGGAATCGGCTCTCTCATGTCGCGAGACAGAGAGAGCCTCTCGGATCCCGGCGGCGCAGCAGTGCTGCGAAGCGCTACCCCAAACTCGGGGGACCGCGCGCAGGATGCGCGTCGGCGACAACCGTCGTCACAAGCGATTCGACGGCGTCGGAAACGTGCGGCGCAACAAGGACCGTCGCGACCAGCACGCAGCGCGGAGTCGTGATCGACTGCTGCGCGAGAAACTGGCAGGCGGCGCAGTCGGAATGATGCAAGGGGCCGTGACGCCCAGGCTTCCCGTCCGACTTGCGACCCGGTTCGGCCGAGCCATTTGTGGCCACGTCATGACCGGTCGAATGCTGGTGGCCGGCCGCACTGTGAGCATGATGATGCCGATGAGTGTGGCGGCATTCCGTCGGTTGCGACTTTCCTTCGGTGGCACACTGGCCTTGCGCGCAACACTCGTCGCCGTGATTGTGGAGCATCCCCGAGACGGTCGCCGCCAGCAGATCGCTGGCGAGGGCAACCGCGGCGATCCACCGGCGGGATAAGAGCGAGGGCGACATGGTTCAGCCAGAGACCGGCAACGCACATGCAAAACGTGTGCTGTTGCGTAATCGTACCCGCCCCCCCCGCGCCGGACAAGCCCTAAAATCCGACGGATGCTAGAATCGGCTCCATGTTCGATCTCATCAACCGGTATGAATTTCTCGGGGCGGCGATTGTTTTCGAGG
The DNA here is from genome assembly GCA_020050375.1 of Planctomycetales bacterium. GTDB lineage: Bacteria > Planctomycetota > Planctomycetia > Planctomycetales > Planctomycetaceae > SIAF01. Next base: position 2,337 of record JAGVKR010000315.1, on the reverse strand, counting down.
GAAGCCTGATCGGCCTGGCCTGGGGCCTCGGTCGATGGTTCGGCATCGATCCGCTCGCACATTGCGACTGGTCGCTCGCGAGCCTGGCCTGGGGATCGGCCGCGACGATCCCGATGTTCGCGCTGTTCGCCGTCAGTTATCGCTGGCCGCTGGGGCCACTGCGGCACATCAAGCGATTACTGATCGAGACGCTCGGGCCGTCGCTGGCGGCGTGCCGGTGGTACGACCTCGCGCTACTGGCCGCCGTGGCCGGGATCAGCGAAGAGCTGCTCTTTCGCGGCGTGCTGCAGCCGCATCTCGGTCTCGTCGCGAGCAACGTGTTTTTCGGTCTCGCCCACTCGATCAGCCCGCTCTATGCCGTGCTGGCCGGGGGGATGGGTTTGTATCTGGGCTGGCTGCTCGACGCGACGGGAAACGTGCTGGCCCCGATCGTCACCCACGGGCTCTACGACTTCCTTGCATTCATCGTAGTGGCCCGCGACTATCGGCGGACGGCCGCGACGAACGCTCGGCAATCCGCAGGCGCCGGCCAACTCGAATGAGGCGCCGCAAGATCCGTCGATCGCAGCTTTTGTCATTCGTGCTTCGGCATTCATTCGACATTCGTCCTTCGCCATTCGGAATTGGGCAAGCAGAATGATCAATTACGATCCCCACGACTGGAGGAGCCATCTCTTCGACATTCAGGGATCGATGGTCCGTGAGATCATCGGTCGCGTGCTGACATGCGTGCTGTGGGCGTGCTTCATCGTAGCCGTCGAGCGATACGTGCTCGTGCCACGCGGTCTGTCACTGGCGATTCCGGAAACGGCGCACAGCCTGGTGGGGGTGGCGCTGGGGCTGCTATTGGTTTTCCGCACAAACGCCTCGTACGACCGGTTCTGGGATGGGCGGAAGCAGTGGGGGGCGATCGTCAACGAGAGCCGCAACCTGGCGCGGGGCGCCAGTATCTATCTCGCTGCCGCGCCCGATCTCGTTCGCCCGTTGCTCGTCTGGACGAGCGTCTTTTCGTGGTCGACGATGCTGCGTCTGCGGGGAAAAACGCCGCAGGGCGCGATCGCCCTTTTCGGCACACAATCCGCTGAAACACTCCCTTCCGTCGCGGGAGTCTTCGAGCTCGGCGCGATCGCCGCCCGGATGCCCGCCGGCGAAGTCCGCGCGGTGCTCGCCGAGAATCACGTCCCGTTGGCAGTCGCACGGCAAATCACGCGGCTGTTGTCCGAAGCCCGTCGTCGCGGGGCGATTTCCGACTATGTGATGATCGCCCTCGATCAGAATGTGCAATCCCTGATCGACTACATGGGGGCCTGCGAGCGAATCCGCAACACGCGCATCCCTTTCGCGTATATGGTCCATCTGCGGCGGGCGTTGATTCTGTATTGCTTCACGCTCCCCTTTGCCCTGGTCGAACGGTTCGGCTGGTTGACGAGCCTGGCCGTGCTGCTCGTCGCTTACGTTCTCTACGGCATCGAAGAGATCGGCGTCGAAATCGAAGACCCGTTCGGCAACGACGAAAACGACCTGCCGCTCGAGCAGTTCTGCGAAACGATCGAGGGGAATCTGATGGGCGTGGTGGAGGCGGTGCAGCGCGCGGGAGGGCCGAATGCAGGGAGCGCGACCCCCCCTGCCCCCCCTTCCTAAGGGGGGGAGTTGCGGGGGCTACCGTAGCGTCGCCGTGAGTTTTTCGCTGCACGCGGCGACGACTTTTTTCTGGGCGGCATCGACTTCTTCCGTCGTCAGCGTGCGGTCGGGTGCGCGGTAGTGCAGGCGGGCGACGTACGATTTCTTGTTCGCCGCGATTTGCTGGCCACGGTACTGGCTCTCGAACGCGACTGATTCCAGGAGCGGGCCGGCGGCGGTCGTGACGACTTCCTCCAGTTCCTGCCAGGTGACGGCGTCGTCCAGGACGAAATTCAGATCGCGTTCGATGGCCGGGTATTCCGGCAAGGGCCGATAGGCCGGCGCAAATTCGGCGATCGCATCGAGAGCCCCCAAATCGATCTCGGCGGCCGTCACCGGATCGTGCAGATCGAGCCGCTTCCGCACGTCGTCGGAAATCTCCCCCAGCCACCCGAGCCGTTTGTCGCCGAGCCATAGTTCGCAGGCCCGTCCGGGAAGGCACGCGGCAAGTGTTGTCGGACGCGCGGTGAGCCGTTCGTTATGATTCGTCGCGTCGACCAGCAGCTCGACGATGCCTTTGATTTCGGCGAACGACTTGCCGCTGACGAGCCCCAGGAGTCGCGGCTGCGCTTCCGGGCGTTCGGGCTCGGGGGCCAGATAGACCCGCGCCATCTCGAACAACTGCGCACCGAACGTGCCATGCCGCTCGTTCTGTCG
>JAGVKR010000762.1 GCA_020050375.1 Planctomycetales bacterium | reverse complement strand
GTGGCAGAACCTGCCAGCCAGTGTTCGAGATCGGCCGTTGGTTTGCGGCGTTTGCGCATTTTCGCGAAGGAGTGATATGTCGAAGCTGTGTCAGGAGGCGTGCAGTTCTCGTCTCGCAGCATCGAGAATCATTCGAATTTGCTCCTGAACGATTGCACTTTTTTTTGCATGCAGTTTCCATTCGAGCAATCGTTCGTGCATCGAGGCGACTCGATAGGCTTTGCGCGTGACGAGCACCATCAGCGGCTTCTTGCGAAAGGACAGATGCACCCGGAGTCGACGCGGCAGGCAACGTTCCCGAACACGTCCGGTCATTTGTTCCTGCCAGACGACGCAAACGCGCGGCGGCAACGCCGGAACGACGTTGTTGATCACGAACTCGTGCCAGCCATGCCGTCGATTTGCAACGAAGTACACATTTTGGTCGTGCAGACGTCGGAATCGCCGGTCTGACAGCTCATCACACAGTCGGAAGACAAGAGCGAGAAACAACAGGAGCGGAAGCAGCAGCACCACAAGCACGGCAAGCGACACTTTCAGGATGACGCGCAGCACAATCATCGTTGCACCCGTCCCGATCCGCCCCCTTGCATCAGACCTTCGATCTCCCCCCGCGTGGCGTAGTTGAAATCCCCCTTGATGCTGTGCTTGAGGCAACTGGCGGCCACAGCATACCGGATCGCCGTGGCCGGCTCGGCGAGCGCGGGCGTATTGAGAGCAAAAATCAATCCGCCGGCAAATGAATCTCCCGCCCCCACGCGATCGACAATGCTATGAATCTCGTAAGGCGCATATTGCCCGGCGGAATCGGTCGGCGCGACGTGGACTCGGTCGGCTTTTGCGTCGTAGAGCAAGGCCCCCCAATTGTTGTGACTCGCTGAAAAGCTCTCGCGCAACGTGATCGCCACCTGCGCCACATTGGGGAATTGGCGTTTCACCTCTCGCGCCACGTGGCCGTAGCCTTCGAGATTCAATTCGCCCACTTCGACGTTGCTGGCGGGGGCGTGGATCCCCAGGCACATTTCGGCGTCTTCCTCGTTGGCGATCACGACGTCGACGAAGGGCATCAGCGACCGCATCGTTTCGCGGGCCAAATCGACCGGCAAGATCCCCCCTTTCCAGCGCCACAGCTTTTTTCGGAAGTTGAGATCGCACGAGACGGTGATGCCGCGTTCTTTCGCCCCGCGTACGGCGCTCATCGCCGCCTCGGCCGAAGCGGCGCTGAGCGCCGGCGTGATCCCGGTGATGTGAAACCAAGTCGCTCCCGACAGGATCGTGTTCCAGTCATGCTCTTTGGCCGGCGAGATGGCGATCGAGCTCTGGTCGCGGTCGTACGTGACTGTGCCGGCCCGCTGATTCGCGCCCGTCTCGACGAAATACACACCGAAGCGCCCGGTCTTGGCTCGTCGAATCAATTGTGTTCCGACGTTGAACTTGCGCAGCTCCTGCTCGAAGGCGTCGGTGAGGACGTTGTCGGGGAGCACCGTGGCAAACGCCGTTTCGCCCCCTTGCAAGGCCACCGAGACCGCGACGTTGACTTCTCCCCCTCCAAACGTCGCTTCGAGCCTCCCGGGAAGGACCTGCGTCATCCGCAGGAATTCTTCGGGGGCCAGCCTGAGCATCACTTCGCCGAATGTGACCAATCGCATACCGGAAATCGTCTCCCCCGAAAACGCCTGCCTGAAAGAGAATTCGGCGACAGTCGCGCCCCATTCGCCGGGCATTCTGACAATTCACGGACAGGGTCGCAACGCTCGCGGCTGATGAGGATCAATCGCATTTTCAGCAAATCAACTTTCATTCACGTCGCACGCTCCGTATAAATGAATCGTGATGGATTGTTATTTCCGGCGGACAGGCCACTCAAAACGCTTCCCGGCTTGATGAGGTTTGCAACGATGCCCCACGTCGCATTTCTTCGGCAATTCGTGTTGGCGATGATTGCCGTATTTTGCGCTGCCGGCTTCGCTGCAGCCTCCGATTGGCCGCGCTTCCGCGGTCCCAACGGCACCGGAATCTCGAACGACACTGGGATCCCGATCGAGATCGGCGAAGGCAAGAACCAACTGTGGAAAGTGGAGATTCCCGGAGCCGGAAACTCGTCTCCGGTCGTTGTTGGCGGCCGGATCTTTCTTCAGACGGCAAGCGCCGATGGCAGCCAGCGATCACTGCTTTGCCTCGAGCTGAGCGATGGAACGACTGCCTGGAAACGCGATGCGACGGGAAAAACCGCAAAGGTTCACAAGAAGAGCTCGCTCGCTTCCTGCACACCCGCCGCAGACGGCAAACGCGTGTTCGTCCCATTCTGGGACGGCAACGAGCTCTCGATGGCGGCCTACGATTTCGAGGGCAAGCCGCTGTGGAACGTCCCGCTGGGCCCGCTCACGACGCAACATGGCGCAGGACATTCGCCGATCCTCGTCGGCAACAAAGTGATCCTCTTGAAAGATCAGGACGGTGTGTCGGAAATCATCGCCCTGGACGTTGAAGATGGACGAATCGTCTGGCGACCGGAACTGGTTCCCGGAAAATCGTGCTCGTATGCGGCGCCGATGCTGCTTGAGCACCCCGGAGAAAGCCCCGAGATCATCGTGACCAACACGGCGGGGATTTCCGGTTACGACCCGAGCAGCGGCTCCGAAAAATGGAAATGGATCTGGAGCACGAATAAGCTTCAGCTCCGTACCATCGGCGTGCCCACTCTATGCCAGGGAATGCTGTTCGTCACTGGGGGAAACGGGCCCGGTGCCCGGCACGCGGTGGGCGTCCCGGTCAACAGCCGACGAAGTGCCACCGACGAAAGCCCGCCTGCCTGGGAATCGAACAAGCTGTTTCCCTACGTGCCGTCGATGTTGGCGCGCGGCGATCATTTGTACTTTGTCAACGATGCCGGCATCGCCGCCTGTGTCGAACCGCGGACGGGGAAGGTCCTCTGGCAGCAGCGGCTGGGGGGAGACTTCACCGCCTCTCCGGTGATGATCGAGGGACGCATCTACGCTGTCAACGAGCAGGGGGACGTCCGCGTGTTTGCGGCTGAGGACGCAGCCTTTCGAGAGCTGTCAGCCGGCAAGCTCGACGAAGGGGCCTTCGCGTCTCCCGCCGTTGCGGATGGTCGATTGCTGATTCGCGGCAGGCAGCATTTGTATTGCTTTGGCTCGAAGTAGTTCGTGCCGCGGCGCTACGACGTCATTCGCCCCAAAAGGTCCCGTGTCGCCTGACCGGGATGCTCGACTCCGCAGATCGCACTGCTCACGGCGATCCGCTGTGCTCCGGCGGCGACGACCTCGGCGACGTTCCCGGCGTCGATCCCCCCGATTGCGAAGGCCGGCAGCGTGATTTCGGCGGCCACTTGTCGGACGAAGTCGAGACCGGCCAATTCGGGAAACGACTTGGTCGTCGAGGGGAACACCGGCCCGACTCCAATGTAGTCCGCCCCTTCGAGCACGGCGATCCGCGCCTGCTCGATGCTGTGCGTCGAGACCCCTACCAGCTTGTGCGGGCCGACGATCCGCCGCGCATCACGGACCGACAATTCCTCCTGCCCGACGTGAACGCCGTCGGCATCGGTCAACACCGCCAGATCGGGGCGATCGTTCATGATGAACAGAGCCCCGGCCGCGGCTGTCCACTCGCGGACGTAGTGTCCCCATGTGACCAGCTCGCGATCCGGCAGGTTCTTCTCGCGAACCTGAATCACGCTCGCTCCGGCGGCCAACGCCGCTCGAATGACCGGGCCCGCGCCATGGGGACACAACGCCTGCGTTACGAGCAGATACAAACGGAAGTCGGCCAGCCGGTCTCGCGATTCGAACGTGGTCAAAATCGCCTTTTCAATCGTGTACGAGGCGTATCGCAACTCGCCGAGCATCAGGGCAAATTCGGGGGAAACGATCTTGCCGAACTCTTCGAGCGTCCGGGCCGCTTCCTGCACGCGTTTGCAACTCGCGCGGACGACGTCGAGCGGCGTCTCGCGCGTTCGCTCGCTCCGCGTGTGAACCGTCGTTCCCACGTCGCCGCGGGTGTCGCGGGATGTGATCAGGGCCCGTCCGTCCAGCAGCCGCAAGGCGTCGGCCAGCCGGTGCCGCCACCCCTTCAGAATTTCGGTCAGGTGCCGGTCGTCGTTGGTGAAGCGGACATAGTCTTCGAGGACTCGCAACCCTTCCCGGGCCCGGTTGGCCGCGGCATCGAGGACACGGTAGAGGTCGGTGTTCTCTCCCGCCGGTGGACCGGTCAGCGACAAGCGAACATCCGCGGCCAGAGGCTCGGTCGAGATTCCGCTCGGACCGGTCGCATGCCCGGCGGCGTTTGCTGGTTGCAGCCCCTGGTCGAGCAGCAGCTTCTGCACGGGAGATTCGACCGTCGCCAGACCGCACAACAAGTGCTCGGTTGCAACTTCGGCATACCGGCCGGCGCGGGTCGCCAGCCGGCGGGCCTCGACGAAAACCCTTTCGAGCGTGTCGCTCCGTGGGAGCAACGGCTCACCCCCTTCGGCATGGGGCGCGGGCCATTCGGGCTGCGGCGGGACCAGCTCCTGCAATCGTTGCGAGGTGATGTGATAGGAGACCAGAATCTCCGCGGCCCGCGATTCGTCGATGACCAGCGCCCACAGCAAATGCTCCGGTTCGACCTGCTCCGACTGTCTCTGGCGAGCGACGTCCGACGCCAGTCGCCAAACGCGATGGACTCCCGGTGTGACGAACGGTTCCATGAGTTGATCCGCAATGAACGATTCCGCGTTGGTCAGCGCAGCAATGACTCCAAGCTAATGAGATTCGCACCGAACGGATAGTCGCCGAGTGGTGCGATCGCGTGCCGGACGCCGATCCACCCCGATTTGGTTGAACCAGGGAGCAACCGCCACACCCGGATCAACGGGCAGTCACTCGCTCTGAGAAAATGAGCAAATCAAAAATGTGTGCAGTTGCACATTGCGGATTCACATCGCTGGTTCGACACAACAGAGGGATCTGGGTTAGGATAGTTGGCGTTCCGGGATTGAAGGCTGATCCAGGTTCATCCCGAACGGGCAATTCCGGCTCACCGTTTTCTCATTCGATCCGTTTACAGAAAGGCGCTTCACGTCATGATTCGCAATCTAACGACCGGTATCACGCTGTTCACGCTGTTCGCATTCGGAGCCACCTGTCGGGCAGAGGATCTGAAAAAGATGAGTCCCGAGGCGTCCCAGGCGTACGGCCAGCATCTCAGCGAGCTGTTCGAGAAAGAGAATAAAGAGCGGCAGGTGAAGTTCGAAGTCGACCCGTCCCAGGCCTCCGGTCTGAGCGCGGGCCAGGATGGAATTCTCGCCGTGCCGATCAAGGGGCTGAAAGAGGGAGTGATCGACCCGGCCGTGGAATCCGAGAATGGCGGCGGCCTGTGCTATTTGTTCCTGTCTCCCTGCTTCACGCCGGTGATCGACGGAAAGCCGATCGATCCAAAGAAGCTGCGCAGTGTCAAGTATTCGGGAGGCCAGGGGGAGCGTGAGGCTTTCTGCCTGATTGTGACCGTGAAGCACGTCGGTGGCGACGACTGGCGGCTCTATGCGTTCGGCTCAGAGAAGACCCCGGTCATCGACGCCCGGTTCAGCGAAGAGGCGGAAGACGTCGATACAGCAGTCGCGATCCGGGTCAACGGCGCGAAAGACAACAAGGCGAATCTGGCACTCACCTTGTACAAAAAGTATTCCGCAGCGTTCCCGATTGGAGTCAAGTAGGCCATCGCAGCGGGACGGATCGAGAATGAGGTGTCAGGACCGGCGTGCCCACTGAAGCCACTCTCACTCACTCCCCCAAAAGAAATTTGATCAGCGGTTCCGATTCGTACAAAACCTTTCCGCCGTGACCGAGCCCCTCGAGCACGACGATCTCGGCCGAGCCATTGAGCTCGCGGTAGCGGCTGGCCAGGTTCGTCGAATTGGCGTCCATCGGGACCAGTTCGTCCTTGTCGCCGTGAATATGCAGGATTTTGACGCCAGCCTTCGCCAGGGGGGCGAGGTTGTCCACGGGATTGAATTCGGGGACGCGCCGAGAGAGCTCCTCCAGCGTTAGGCCGTAATCAAGCCCCTTCTCGGGAAAATTGACGACATTGGGAAGTGTTGGCCAGCTTCGAAAATCGGTCGCCGGACAAATCCCCGCAATCCGCTCGACACACGTCGGATTGCGGAACGCCCAGCCGTAGGCAATCAGACCGCCGTGGCTTTGGCCCATGATCCGGGCTCGCTTGTTGAGACCGTATTCGGCGACGAGTCGCTCGTAAAACTCCTGGCAAACTTTTGCCGCCGCAGGGCTGGCGCAGGAAGGGCCGACATCCACCCCCGCCACGTGGAACCCGGCGGCCAGAGCCCGCTCCACATAGTTGCGGTGCTGCAGGCTGCCGAAGCCGTCGTTGATCCCCAGCCAGTAGGGAAACTCCCACAACCAACGTTTCCGCGGATCGACGGTTCCGGTGGGCCGGACGATGTACGCCTTCCGGTCTTTCACTCGCATCTCGATCAATTCTCCACCGCGGTACGTTCCCGCGATCTTCGTGGGAATCGTTTTCACCGCGCGCTCGGCGTCTGACATCGGGGCGGCAGGCTTGGTGTCGTCGGCCAGAATCATGGGGCCAGGCACGAGAAGAGCGCAGCAAAAAAGGGCGCCGAACCGCAGAGTCAGTGACAGGCACAATCCGACCAGCAGAGATCTCATCATCAGTCGCGCCATTCGGGAGACACCTTTTCACAATGGACCTTTCGATCACCCTTGTATGTTGAACAAGGTAAAGGAAACTGCTTCTAGGAAGCGGGCTTGCCCGCGGGTCGTACGTCCCGCGCGCAAGCGGTCGACCACAGATCGAAT
>JAGVKR010000267.1 GCA_020050375.1 Planctomycetales bacterium | reverse complement strand
CGCGGCGCTCGGCTACACCTGGATGAAATACCATCTCTCCCCGTTCGAGAATGTTCTCGACCAGATGGAGGCGATGCAGGCCGTCGCCCCCAAGGGGTTCAAGATCCACCACGACGTGACGATGGGCGGGACCGACGACCACACGTTTGAGCTCCTGGAAAAAATCTCACGTTACCGCATCGCCGGCTGCTTCGAAGACCCGCTCCCCGAAAAAGACATCGAGGGCTACCTCGAACTGCGGCAGAAGTGCCGGCTGCCGATCGTTTATCACCATGCCCCGCTCGGGGCCGGATTCGAGACGCAACGCCGTGCTGCCGACGCCTACATTCTCGGCCATGCCCGCATCGGCGATGCGATCCGCCGGGCCGGATTGTTCGCCCAGCTCGAAATCCCTTTCTCGCTGCAAAACGTGGGCGGGACGATCACCCGCGCGATGACGGTCCACATGCAGGCGGCGTTCAAGACCGCCTGGTGGCACTTCAACAGCGACACCGAAACGTGGAAAGGGGACGTCGTCAAAGAGCGCCTCGAACCGGTCAACGGCCTGATCCGCGTTTCGGAGACACCGGGCCTGGGTCTGACGCTCGATCGGGACGAGCTGCAGCGGCTCAAGTCTCTAAAACTCCCCGAGCAGCCGAAATGGATCATCAAAACGCAGTACGCCAACGGCACGACGATGTACAACATCGCCGACCCGAAGCAGTCGATCTTCATGGTCCGCCCCGACACGCGCCGGCAGATCACGCTGAGCTACGACGCACCCCTCAAAACAACCTACTGGGACCCGGACGGCTCGACGGCGTTCCAGCAGATGTTCGAGCGGATCGAGAAGGAGGGGACGGTGTTGGAGAGGCCGTAATCAGAACGGTCTCTCACGACGGGTGTCCGCGGCTCACCGCTGTTTTCCACGGGAAATCGATTTGTGCTTCACAGCCGCCCGCAGAGCGGGAGCGCCGCGCAGCAACCCTTCCGTGTTGAGATCTTCGTCGAGCTCCGGCCAATGAATACCGTAGCCACCACCGGCGATTTTCCAGTTGCGGCGCTGCTTGGCTGTCGCGTCCAGAAGGCGAGGATACCATGCCAGCGGGACGGAAATCGTTCGTCCATCCATCAGCTCGACGGACAACGCGTCATCGCTGAGAGTGACCGCCGCAACCCGTTCGTCAGCCGCCAATGCCAAAGTGCCCATTCCAAGCCTCCGGAAATTCGCCGCTCAGGCCGATCAATCGACATTCATTCGAAACAGCACACTGCAATCACAATCCCGATGCAAATACCTAATAGCACGCCTTCGACATTTGGTCGGATCACGACGTTCCAGGCCCGAGCCCCGCTCGTCACAACCGCGAGCCGGTGGCCACTCCCGTCAACAACGTCCTTCTTGCAAGGCCCCAGTTGAGAAACGATCCTTTGATGATCGACGCTGTGGTACTCCTCCGTCTCATAGTTCCATGTGATCGATGGACATCGAATGAAGGGATGGGCAGCTCGTCCGACACAAAGGCACGAATCACCGCGACGGAGTTGCCAGCTCGCCTGGGAGTCACGCAGGGACAACGGTGCCAGCAGTTTATACACTTCGCCGTCGAGCCAATTCCACCAAAGTTCTGCGTGAGTGAGACGAGAAGGCACGAGCGGCCTGGTAATCGCAATCGCGCAATTCGGCAGCCGCATTTCGTATGGAGCTGACGCATTCATTCGCGGGTGGATTGAAAGTCTCATACGTCAATGCGGTGACTTGGTGACGAAATGAGAACCAGCGACGTCCACTCTGTGAGGGGGTCAGGTCCATTTTCCGGCAATGGCGCTTCATCTGTCGGCGAAGATCGTTTCGCCGGAAAAAAGACCAGACCCCGGATGCTCACACCAAGCCCGCGATTGGCTCGCCGTAGTAGATGTTGTGGGGGCGGGTCTGGTCGTCGTGCCAGACGGCTTCGTGGGGGATGCCGAGGGCGTGGTAGATCGTGGCGGCCATGTTTTCCGGGCGTTGCGGGTTGCTCGCCGGGTAGGCGCCAAGCTGGTCGGAGGATCCGATCACGGTTCCGCCGGTGATCCCACCGCCGGCGAAGAAGACGCTCTGCACGGCGCCCCAGTGATCGCGCCCCGGCTCGACGTACGAATCGGGAAGCGTCGAAAGCTTCGGAGTTCGGCCGAATTCGCCGGCCATCACAATCAGCGTGCTGTCGAGCAGGCCGCTCGATTGGAGGTCGTCGAGCAGGGCACAGAGAGCCCGATCGGTGGGCGGCAGCAGCCGATCGCGCAAGCGGTAGAAAATCTCGCCGTGATTGTCCCACGTCTCGTTGTTCCCTAGGTTGACCTGGATCAGGTTCACCCCCGCTTCGACGAGCCGGTACGCCATGAGGAGCGACCAGCCGAAGCTGTTCTTGCCGTAGCGCTCCTGAATGCGATCGTCGGCTTTCGTGACGTCGAACGCGCGGCGGACCCCTGCATCGGCCAGCAGTGAGATCGCCGACTGGCGATGACCGTCGTAACTCTGGACGGTCGCCGAACGCTCCAGTGCCGCGCGCTGCACTTCCAGATCGCGCAAAAGGCTCAGCCGACCGTCGAGCCGGCCGTGCGTCATGTTCACCGGGAGCGTGAGATTCGGCGCCTGGTAGACACGATCGTCGGGCGAAGTCGGTGGCTTCTTCGTTTCGTTGGCAAACGTGTATTCGGGATAGGCGCCGCGCCAGAACGGGTTGCCGTAGGGAGACGCCTCGATGAAGAACGGGTCGCGGCGGCTCCCCATCAAGCCGCCGAACGCGCCGGGAATTGTTCCTCCCGACCAGTGGACCAGCTTTTCGGGCAGCACGATCGCCGGAGGAAGATTGTTGCTGCGGGCGGGCAGCGCGTCGCCGACAATTGAGGCGATCGACGGCCAGTCGCTGGGCTGCGGCTTGCGTTCGCCCTTAAAGCCGGGCGAGGGAATGCCGCGCCCCGTCAGCATGTAAAAATGGCCGGCCGTATGGTCGTTGGACGGATGTGTCAGCGAGCGGACGACTGACCAGAGCCGGCTCCGCTGCGCCAGTTGCGGCAGATGCTCGCAAATCGAAATGCCGGGAGTGCTCGTCTCGATCGGCTGGAACTCGCCGCGGACTTCCGCCGGCGCGTCGGGCTTGGGATCAAAGCTCTCGTGCTGCGACAGCCCGCCCGAGAGAAAAATATAGATGCACGACTTGGCTTTACCCGGAAGCGTCTGCCCTTGCGGCGTTTTGCCGGCGGACGGAGCGGCCATCGCACGAAGCCCGTGCAAATGGTTCGCCCCCAGCCCCAACAGGCCGATCGCACCGGCTTGAATGGCGGTCCGGCGGGAAACGAAGGGATGTCGCAACCCGCACGCATCGTTCATCAGCCGTGCTCCGTGGTGAAGATCTTCGTATCCATCAATATCGGCTATTGCGTGGGGTCCGTCAAGGAGTTCCCGGTTCGACTGGCCGCGCCGGAGAAAAAGAGCTCCGCGTCAATCGCGACAACCTGCCGCCAACACCTCTATTCCGTTCGGACGAACAGGATTGCGGATACGCTGGATGACACGGATACGACCGATACGGACGGAATGCCGACGCGGAGACCCATCGGAATCCCCACCTCATTCCGATTCACCTGACACTGATCTTAAGAGACGCCACGGTGAGGTCCTTTGGCAATGCCGTGCTCTTCCGTATCCGTTCCATCCGCACCATCCGGCGTATCCGCAATTCTCGTCGTTCGATCTCCCAGCGGCCCCCTCCACTCACTTATCCAGCGGCATGCCGCTCGCTTCCAATAGCGCCGTCTGCACCGTCAAATCGTGCTCGTAGGGGAAGTCGGTCGACTTCTCGCCGCGGATGATCCGGGCCATGTCGGCGGCGTCATCGACGTAGCGGCTGTATTTCGGGAACGTCACATCCTGATAGCCCTTGCGGTATTCGCTGCGGGCCGTCGAGAGCGCCACGCGGGCCGACGGGTTGTCGAGTGGCTGGATGTGGAACGTCCCTTCGGTGCCGCAGACGACGAGGTGCCGACGGTCGCCGCCATCGACTTCGACGGCGGTCGTTTTGACTGTCGCCAGCGCTTTCGGGTATTCGAGGACAGCCAGCATGTTGTCGAGCAGCCCGTCACTTTCGGCTCCCGCATGTTGCGAGTACGGTGTCACCCGCGTCGGCTTTCCGAGGATGCCAACCACCAGGTCCGTGATGTGGCAGCCAAGCTCGAACATGATCCCGCCGCGGAACTCGGCCAGCTTGCGACGATCGTCGGCGGGAACGACCTTGCTCATCACCGTATGAACTTCGAACGGCTCGCCGAGCCAGCCCTTCTTCAGAAAGTCGCGGAGCACCACGATGCCGGGGTTGTAGCGATACATGTAACCCATCTGCACGAGCAGCCGCTGTCGGGCCGCGTCGTCGAGAATCCGGCGGAACTGGGGGAGCGACTGCCCCGCCGGCTTGTCGATGTGGACGTGCTTACCGGCCGCCACGCATG
>JAGVKR010000015.1 GCA_020050375.1 Planctomycetales bacterium | reverse complement strand
CGAACGACAGCGTCCCGGCAGCCGCACGCGCGGCGTGGTCGACACGGCGCCGCTCCTCGAACGCGATTTCGCGCGGCTTGCCGGCCTGGGCTGGTTCGGGAAGAACACGATGCTCATCCATAAAAAGCTGGGGAGCTGGTTCTTTCTCGCCGCGCTCCTCACCGATCTCGAGCTCGACTACGACGCGCCGCACGAAACGGCGCACTGCGGCACCTGCACGCGGTGTCTCGACGCCTGCCCCACCGACGCGTTCGTCGAACCGTACGTCCTCGACGCCCGCAAGTGCATCTCGTACCTGACAATCGAGCATCGTGGTCCGATTCCCGTCGAGCTTCGAGAAGGGATCGGCGACTGGCTGTTCGGCTGCGACATCTGCCAGGACGTTTGTCCCTGGAACAGAAAAGCCCCCTCGACGACCGAACCGGCGTTTCAGACTCGCGCCGACTTCAAGGCGATCGACGCGATCGAGTTGTTGTCGCTGTCGCCTGACGAATTCCGCATACGCTTTCGCGGCACTCCCCTGTCACGGCCGAAGCGAGCGGGGCTCCTGCGGAACGCGGCGATCGTGCTCGGCAATCTTCGCGACCCCTCGGCCGTACCCGCGCTAATTCGCGTGCTCGGCGACCCCGAACCACTCGTTCGCGGCGCAGCGGTTTGGGCTCTTTCCCGGTTTTCCGATCAGTCCGCGCAGAAAGCCTTGCGGAAGCACCGTGAGATTGAGGATGATCCGGTCGTGCTCGAAGAGCTGAACAACGCTGAGTTGCATGCAACCGTTCTTTGAACGTCGTCGCGGTCGTTCTGTTTGTCGAACGTCGGTTCACATCACACTCGGCTGCGCCTCGCAACTCAACGGAACCCCCTGACCCCTGAATCCCGAATCCTGAATCCGTCTTCCCATGCCCACGCTCATCGCTGCTCCCACGCAAATCACGGCGGCTGGCAACAAGCCCAAGATCATTCAGGAGTTCATCGGCCGCGTGAACTCGAAGACCGAGGCGCTCAGCGTGGCGCGGATGCAAAGCCCCTCCGGCTGGGTGGAACCCGGTCAGACGCCGGAGTTCGACGAATACACGGTCGTTCTGCGCGGAATGCTCCGCGTTCAGCACAAAGGTGGCGTCCTCGACGTGCGGGCCGGCCAGGCGATCATCACCCACAAAGGAGAATGGGTGCAGTACAGCACTCCCGAACCCGAAGGGGCCGAGTACATCGCCGTCTGCCTGCCGGCCTTTTCGCCGGCAACTGTGCATCGGGATGAGTAGGGAGAGGGTTGCTGAGTTGAGGGGTTGAAAAGTTGCTGAGTTGAAGAGATCGAGAGTGGTGGGAGGGAGATGGGGAGACTAGAGAGAAAGAGAGACGGAGAGACGGAGAGATCCGGTGGCGCGAGTGATGCCGTCCGTCCTATCCACGAGCCTCTATTCTCTATCTTCGATCCTCGTTCCCCCTCTGTAGCTCTCTGACCATCGCCTGCCTATACTGCGCGAAAACAAACAGCACCTACCGAGACACAACTCATGGGCGACGTCTTCACACTGGCGGTCAATGGGGCGGGCGGTCGGATGGGACGGCGGATTGTGGCGTTGGCGCATGCCGATTCGCAGTTGAAGGTCACTGCCGCGCTCGAGCCGGCATCGTCGCCGCATATCGGATGCGATGCAGGGGAACTTGCTGGCATTGGGAACATCAGCGTCCCCATCACGGCCGAACTCGGGCCGCGGGTGGATGTCGTCATCGACTTTTCGATACCCGCCGGGGCGGTTGCGATCTCGCGAGTCTGCGGTGAACGGGCGATCCCGCTGGTCGTGGCGACAACGGGCCTGGAAGGGGCCGCGCGAGAGGAAGTCCTCGCGGCGTCACAGACGACGCCGCTGCTCATCTCGCCCAGCATGAGCCTGGCGGTCAATCTGACGATGAAGCTCGTTCGTGATGCGGCGCGAGTCCTCAAGAACCTGCCCGAAGGAGTCGACGTCGAAATCATCGAACGGCATCACCGGTTTAAGGAAGATGCCCCCAGCGGAACGGCCCTGAAATTCGGGCAGATCATCGCCGACGAAATGGGGCAGACCGACCACGTCCACGGCCGGCACGGTCGTCCCGGCGTGCGGCCGAAGACCGAAATCGGCTATCACGCCCTGCGCGTCGGCGACAACGTGGGGGAACACACGATCGTCTTCGGGATGCTTGGTGAAGCGATTGACCTGACGGTCCGCGGCCATACGCGCGACAGCTACGCCTACGGTGCCCTCGCCGCCGCCAAGTTTCTGGCGACGAAGAAACCCGGCCTGTATTCGATGGCCGACGTGTTGGGGTTCTGAGGAGGAGATCCGGCGTTTACACTTTTCGGGGACGCCGATACGATCCGCCCCCGTCATGGAAACGACGTTGCATCGCCAGTTGAAGGAGTTCTATTGCGGCGATGCCCTGGCGCGCGAGGTGTGGGTGCAGGATTACCGCATCGACGCCGTTGTCGCCGGGGAGTTGATCGAAATCCAACTGGCGTCTCTTTCCGCGCTCCGCAAAAAAGTTCCGGCCCTGTTGCGTGAGCATCCGGTCGTCGTCGTCAAGCCGCTCGCGGCGCACAAGACGATCTTTCGCCGCGATCGGAAGAACGGGCCCGTCACCAGCCGGCGCGTCAGCCCCCGGCACGAAACGTTGCTCGACCTGTTCCAGGAGCTGGTCCACTTCGTCGACGTTTTTCCTCATCCACGGCTGAGGCTCGAAGTGTTGCTCACCGAGCAGGAGGAAGACCGGATTCGCAGGGTTCGCCGGCGCCGGCGAAGCAAGGACTATCGGATCGAGGATCGCCGTCTCATCGGTATCCACAGCCGCCACGTTCTGAAAACCGCCGAAGACCTCGTGCAGTTGCTGCCGGATGATCTTCCGGAACAGTTCACGACAGCCGACGTGGCCCGAGCGGCCGAGATCCCGCGCTGGTTGGCGCAGAAGATGGCCTACTGCCTGCGACGAATGGAGGCGATCACGTTGAGCGGAAAACGGAGCAACGCGCTGCTCTACTCGCGCTCTCAAGGAAACCGCCGCGCCGCATGAAACGTGCGAGCCTTGAGACAAGGAGACAAGGAGGCAGACCGGTCTCTCCGTCTCCCCCTCTCTCTGTCTTCCACGACTCCGGACCCCCGACCCCTGAATCCCGAATCCTTCCCCTCACTCGCTGGCGACCGTCGTCATTTCCTCGGCGACAGCCTCGATCTGCTCAGGAGTGATTGTCTCCGATTCGTCGGCGAAACCGACCAGCAGGGCCATGTCGCACAACCGGTTGATCCGCCGCGGGACGCCAGCGGAAAGTTCGTACAACGGCTGCATGGCCGCTTCTTCGAAAATCTCGCGGTTGGCTCCGGCCGCCTTCAACCGGCGAGAGACATAGTCGGCCGTCTCATCGGCCGTCAGTGGTCGCAGCAGACATTTGACCGACAGTCGCTCTTCGAGCTGTCCGAGGCGACGAACCGTTTGCAGCAGCTCGCGCTGGCCGACCAGGATCAACGAGAACTGGTGCCGCTGATTTCGCTGAAAGTTGAGAAGCAGGCGCAACGCCTGAAAGACCTGCAGATCCTCAATGAGATGGGCTTCGTCGACAACGATCACCGGATGCCGGTCCTGTTCGCTGTGCCGCTGCAGCAGCGATTCGATCTCGCGGATCGTCCGGTCGAGGCCGCCGGCCTCGCTGCCCACCGCCTGCGGCGACGCCCCCAGCTCGATGGCCAGGTACGCCAGGAGTTCCGCCGGCGACATCTGGGGAAAGACCAGATGAACGCAAGGGCCGCACGATTCGTCGAGTTGCCGCGTCAGCAATCGCACGAGATAACTCTTTCCCAGCCCGGTTCCCCCGACCGCCAGCCCGATCCCTTTACGGTTTTCCACGAGATACCGCAGTTTGAGCAATGCCGACTGGTGGGTCTCGCTGCGAAAAAAGGCATTGGGATCGGCATCGTTCTCGAACGGATTGCAATCGAGCTGCCAGTAACGTTCGTACATGCTGGTTCTCCGGTCACCTATCGCGTGTGCGGCGGTTCAAGTTGGGAATCGGGGGGAGCGAACGTTTCGATGAAACCCAGGAAATCCATCCCGGCCTGGCGATACCGCTCGCCATCGGTTGCGCCCGAGGTTGATCGGTCCGCATGTGAAACGCAGACGCAGGCCTCGACGGTCGCCGTCTCGCGGACGACCAGGGAGCCGAACAGCTCCCACGGCCCGCCATCCACCAGGACCAGGTCGAATTCGTTGCGCCATCTCTGCATCAGGCCCCGAAGGGCCGCGGTCCGGTCGGCGGTGATTTCGGTCATCGAAACCCGGTCGCGCAGCGGCGCGAGCGACAGGCGATCGGGAACGAGCGTGACCAGGGGGACCGCCGTGGCCACGTTTCGGCAGGCGGCCTGCCACAGGTCCTGTTCGGTGAAGATCCCCAGGAGCTGTGTGAGCTGAGGATTTCCGAAATCGAGGTCGATCATCAGCACGCGGAGCTGGCGGTCTTCGGCGAGCAGGCGGGCAATCGTCAAAAGCAGAGCCGTGCGACCGGCACCGCGTCCCGGACCGGTGAACGCCAGACTGCGCTTGCGGCGTTCGGAGAGCATCTCGCACAGGAGCGAAGCCAGGCCACGAATCCCCGGTCCGGCCGTGGAGCTCAGCAATCGGTCACAGATCGCCGGCCAGGCCCAGACAACCGGTTCCGGCGGCGCAACCGGCGCCGCGGAGGGAGCCTGCTTCGCAACAATCGCAGCGTTGAACGGAGATCGCCCCTGCGCATCCCCGCGCTGCAGATGAGGACCGACGCGGTCGTGAGCATCGTGGATCAATCGATCCGGTACGGCGCTCGATGGCGCCGGTACGATTTCAGTCGATGGAGCGCGCACGCCTTT
>JAGVKR010000666.1 GCA_020050375.1 Planctomycetales bacterium | reverse complement strand
TCCGCCGCCCAAGCTCGATCCCCGCCGCTATCCAAAGACTGGCCCCGGCAGCGAGCAGGGAGGCATCGGCCACCTGATCATCTCGCTCCTCATCGCCGTCAGCTCCCTCGTCCTCGTAGCGCGGCCTGCCAGTCCATCTGCCAGTCCGTGCGTGACGTTGCCACACACACTCCGGCCTGCACACGAATGTCGTAACCGTTCACAGCCCGGGGACTGGCTCATTTTTCCCGCATCCCAGAGAGCGACGTCCGCTGCCTCGGCTTGGCGCGGTCCGCCAATTGTCGGGAAAACTGTGCCTGTCCCCCTTCCGGGGCTTGAACGGTTACCCGAATGTCACAGCGTCGCTGCAAGGTGGGGTGGAGCGCAACAGGAGATGAAAGAGCAGCCCGCAGGATGACGAACCCGTGACTCAATCGGTTCTCCTAACCCTATCAACACGTCGTCGTTTCGCAACTGCATCCCTTTCCAATCACGAACGTGCATCAGTGCCTTGCCGGCCTATGGAAGTGCCCTGAAAGCAGAGCCTTGGCGAGAGCCGGAGAGACGGTCCGATCGGGATCTGCGATCTCGTGCCCATCCTCGGAAATATTGTGGATTTCCGCGTTCGGTCCGCAGTACGATGGACCTCTGTAGGACCAAGGGCCTGTGCGGACGAATTCGAATTACGGGAAAGTATTATCGAGGGAGCGAGTGTGCGCATGACGTGACGGGGTGATCCGCTTTTCCGAAATTGCGGGAGATTGCGCTCGTGGAAACTCCGCAAGCATCGTTTCCGTCGGAACCGAATCCCATTTCGCAAAGTCGACCGGTCTGCCTCTTCTGGGGCGCGACAATCGTGCTGGCGTTGGCGAGCGCTCTATTCTTTCTCTGCGTCGCATTGAGCGAGCGCACGCTCGGCGGAGCGACCAAGGGGTATTGCGTCGTCGCGGCAATCTATGCGGCCGCGATCGGGGCGTGCTTGTGGAGGACGGCTTGGCGCGGCCGGCTGCAGCAGGTCACGTCGAAGATCCTGTTTCTCGTGATCTCGACGATCTTCAGCCTGCTCGTTCTCGAGTTGGCGGTGCGGGTGATATCTCCGCCGAGTCCCTTTCATCCCGCGCTGCCCCTTCGTCCCTGGTATCGCGCCGGGATGGAGATTCAACTGCCCGGCGTGTCGCCCAGCGGAATATTCTCGACCAATGCCTGGGGCTTTCGCGGTGATGAGCCACCGAGAGCCTGGAGCGATTACTACACCTTTGTCACGATCGGAGGCAGCACGACACAGTGTTTCTTTCTGGACGACAAGCAGGCGTGGCCCTATCTGGTCCAGGAAAAACTGAAGAAAAACCATCCGAAAGTGTGGGTGGGCAACGGCGGTCTCGATGGTCACTCCACCCGGGGGCATTTGATTTTCATGCGGGAGGTGATTCCGAAAATCAAACCGGACGCCGTAATCTTGCTCGTCGGGTGCAACGACTTCTGCCTTTCACTGAATGAAAAGGCGCGGGTGCACGGCAATGGCTACGACCTCGATTCGAATCTCAGTGCGACGCGCGCCAGCGACCCGGTTCGGCTGATGTTTCGTTTCATTCGGCGCCACTGCCGGGTCCTCGAATTGGCGCTCATTTGGAAGCGGGTTTTGAGGAAGGAGACCATTCGCGTCGATCGTCATGGCCAGGGAGGCAATGACACTGTGCCACTCCGCGAGCCCCCCCCGCCGCTTCCTGCCGATTTGAGTCAAGTCCTGCCGCAACTGGACGAGTTTCGCGCGAATTTGCGGCAAATCGTTGACATCGGACGATCGAACAATGTGCGTATGATCTTTCTGACGCAGCCCCTCCGGTTCGAAGACTCTGAGGATTACCGTTGGCAGCTTCCAAGCTACTACTGGCTCAATATCGGTGACGTTCGGTCCGCGGGAAGCCCGCGCTGGTCAGCAGCCCAGCACTGGCTTCTTCTCCAGGAGTACAACCGAAATCTGTTGGAGTTTTGCCAGGCTGAGAATATCGAATGCTTTGATCTGGCAGGCGTCGTGCCCCACGGTGAGAGGTGTTTCTACGACCTTGTCCATTTCAACGATGCCGGGTCCGAAGTCGTTGCCAGCGCGGTTGCCTCATTTCTTGAGAAGGCGAACGTGCCATTGGACAAATGACAGAAGGCGTAACTCGGTGCGACAGCCCCGTGGGCAAGTCTGACCAGACCGTGGCGGGCCAAATCCGGGGCTTCGTGCCGGCGTACGAGGGATCGAGGAGAGTGGCAGATGGCGACAACACTCGGGTTGAGCTTCTATTTCCACGACAGCGCCGCGGCCCT
The DNA here is from genome assembly GCA_020050375.1 of Planctomycetales bacterium. Lineage (GTDB taxonomy): Bacteria > Planctomycetota > Planctomycetia > Planctomycetales > Planctomycetaceae > SIAF01. The sequence goes on along the minus strand of JAGVKR010000666.1, from coordinate 4,185 downwards.
CGTGCGCGACGGCCAGATCATGGCCGCGGGCGCTGAAGAACGCTTCTGCCGGCGCAAGCATACGAACGAATTCCCCAAACTGGCGATCGAATACTGCCTCGAAGAGGCCGGGCTGGCGTCGGTGAATGAGCTGGACGCAATCGTCTTCTACGAGAAACCGCTCACCAAATTCATGCGGATCCTCGAATCGCTCGTGCAAACGTGGCCCCGCGGGCTGGGGATTTTCACGCGACGTCTGCCGAACTTTCTGGTGTCGAAATTCAACATCTATCGCGTCATCGAGAAGCACCTGCCGGGCTATCGCGGCGAGATTTTTTTCGCTGAGCACCATTTGAGTCATGCCGCCTCCGCATTTTATTGCAGCCCGTTTGACGAGGCGGCGATCCTGACGATGGACGGCGTCGGCGAATGGGAAACGACGGCGATGGGGGTAGGCCGCGGGCGTCACATTCAACTCGACCGCGCGATTCATTTTCCGCACTCGCTGGGCCTGCTTTATTCAGCATTGACCAGTTACCTCGGATTTCAGGTCAACGACGGAGAATGGAAGGTCATGGGGTTGGCTCCCTACGGAAAACCGAAGTTTGTCGATCAGTTTCGCGAGCTCGTGCAAATGAAGCCGGATGGCAGCTTTCGGCTCAACATGCGGTACTTCAAGCATCACTACTCGGCCCATTGGACGACCGACGATCGGCGGTGGGAGAGACTTTTCGGCATTCCGCGGCGGGAAGCCAGGGCTGAAATCGAGCAACACCACGAAGATCTGGCACGCTCGGGCCAGGTCGTCGTCGAGGAAATGATTCTGGGGCTGGCACGCGAGGCCAGGCGGAGCAGCGGGTCGGAGAATCTGGTGATTGCGGGGGGCGTGGGTCTCAACAGTGTTGCCAACTGGAAGATCGAGCAGGCGGGGATCTTCCGGAACGTCTGGATCCAGCCGGCTGCGGGCGACGACGGAGGAGCGGTCGGCGCGGCGCTGCTGGTGTCGCAGGAGTTGTTCAACGACCCGCCCACGCCCGAGATGAAGCATGCTTACTTCGGTCCTGAATTCGACGACGAGGTGAGCGGTTTCTTGCAACTCAAGGAGATTCCGCACGAACGCCTCGACGACGCCGAGTTGGTCGAGCGGGTCGCCGACGCCATGGCCGGCGGATCCGTGGTCGGCTGGTGTCGTGGTCGGATGGAGCTGGGCCCGCGTGCTCTGGGGGCGCGGTCGATCCTCGCCGACGCGACGAACCCCCAGATGAAGGCAATCATCAACCGGAAGATCAAATACCGGGAATATTTTCGTCCCTTTGCGCCGGCAGTGCCTCTTGAGGATGTCCATAAGTACTTCGACGTCGAACCGGGAACCGAGATGCCTTTCATGCTCAAGGTCCCGGCCGTGCGCCCCGAGGCGCGGGCCCGCATTCCGGCGGTGACGCACGAGGACGGCAGCGGGCGCGTCCAGACGGTCACCGAGGAAATCAACCCCCTCTACTACCGGCTGTTGAAGGCGATGGCCTCCCGCGTCGGAGCGTCGGTGGTCCTCAACACCAGTTTCAACGTGAGGGGAGAGCCGATCGTCTGCACCCCGGAAGACGCTTACAACTGTTTCGTCGACAGCGGCATCGATCTGCTCGTCCTGGGCAATTGCCTGGTCACCGAAAAACCGCGACCCGAGCTGAACGTCGAAGCAGGATACGCCCGCAGCGACGCCCTCGAGAAGCAGATCGGCGAGGAGTGGACCGAACCCGACCTCTCCCGTGCCTCGATTCTCGACACCGGTGGGCCGGCTGGCGCCCCTGCCGAGACGACCGAAAAGGTCCTCGCCTTCTACAAGGAGTTGCCGTTCAACTACTACTCGAACTCGATCGACACGTCGGTCGAGTTGCTCCGGGAGAACCGGATTCGGGAGTATCCCAGCCTCGATCGACACCTGCGGACGCACACCGGGCTGCGAGTGCTCGACGTTGGCTGCGGCGCCGGTTGGTTCGTCAATTCATGCGCCAGCTATTACCCCCACACTCTGGTCGGGCTGGACATCAATCCCAAGGCGCTGCGCCAGGCACAGGCCGTCGCGCGGTTGCTGGCGAACGGCGAACGGGTTGATTTCCACCGCTCGGACCTGTTCTCGTTCGAGCCGGAAATACCCTTTGACGTCGTGAATTCGCTGGGCGTCCTGCACCACACGCCCGATTGTCATGCGGCGATCCGGCAGGCGCTGCGCTGGGTGGCGCCGGGGGGCTATCTGCACCTGGGCCTGTACCACCACTACGGGCGCCGGCCATTTCTCGATCATTTCGCCAGGTTTCGCAACGGAGACGCGAGCTACGCGGAGCTGCATGCCGAGTTCCGGCGTTTGAATCCGCAGATCAGCGACGCGACGCACCTGCTCTCGTGGTTTCGCGATCAGGTTTTGCATCCGCACGAAACGCAGCACACGCTCGAGGAGATTCACGCGTTGCTGGCTGGGGAGGGCTTCGTCATGGAATCCACGAGCATCAATCAGTTCAAGCCGCTCCCCTCCCTGGCGGAGCTGATCGAAGCCGAGAAACGCTATACGGCGATCTCCGAGCAGGCCCTCCGTCAGGGGCGTTACAATCCGGGATTCTTCGTCGTATGGGCCCGCAAACGCTGAGGCGCCACCGCCCGACCCAATCCGAACGTCAACAGGAAACGAAAGGTGCAGTCATGGCAGAAGAAAACGTGAATGTAACGGCCAGGCCCGCAGACAAAATGCCGGCGCGGCCGGCACGCCGCGGCTGGCTCGGTCGCCTGTGCGCCGACATGCTGTTCGTCGTGAAGCGCGATAAAAAGTGGTGGCTGCTCCCCTTGATCATGCTCCTGCTGGTTCTCGCCGCTCTCTTGGTGTTTTCCGCGACTGTCGGGCCTTTGGCCCCCTTCATCTATCCCCTGTTGTGAGACAGCCATGAGCACCGAAAAACTGATCGGCGCGCGGGTCACGCGGATCACGACCGTTGCCCTCGGAATTCTCGCCGTTCTGGGGTTGACGATTTCCTGGTCCGGCTCGGGTGGTGGGCTCAGTTGGGTCCGAACGCTGGCGATCGTGTGCGCCGTCCTGGCGCTGCTGGGTGGAATCCACTGCACCCGTGCGGGCTACAACCTGTGGATGCGGTTTGCAAAAATTCTGAGCGGGGTGATGACCACAATCGTGTTCGGGTTGTGCTACCTGCTTTTGGTGCCTCTGTTCGTGCCGATCGTCTGGCTTTTGGATCCACTCCGCCTGCGGCGCGGCACAGAATCGCAAAGTTTTTGGCACCACCGGCAAAGCGCGCCGGTGGATGAGGAGATGTTACGACGGATGGGCTGAGGCCATTGAGCCATCGGAATCGCTCATGAGTCGGACTGGCGACGTGTGGGCCGTTCAGCGATAATGATATGAAGCGAAGTTGATGTGAGTTTGGGAGTGGCGGCGGCGGATGGAAGCGCCGGTACGGTTTTGGTGGGCCAAGCCCACCCAACGGTTGTGAGGAAAGAATATGCCGCATCGATCGGGCGGGGACGAACGACTCCAGCATTTGGATTCGCAGCATCCGCTTTGGCGTCGCCGCGACTTGCTGGGCCAGGGAGTTGCCGGCGGGTTGGGGCTGAATCTGGCCAGCCTGTTGTGGGCCCGTGCCGCGTCGGCCGATCAGCCGGTGCGTCTGTCGCCGAAGATTCGCGCGTGCATCATCGTCTTCTATTACGGCGGTCCCAGCCACTTCGAGACATACGATCCGAAGCCCGACGCGCCGAAGGAAGTTCGCGGCGAATTCGGGACGATTTCGACTTCCGTTCCGGGCCTGGCGATCAGCGAGCATCTGCCGCACATGGCCCGAGTGATGCACAAGGTGGCCCTCGTGCGGAGCATGCATCACAACAACCGCCTGCACGACTCGGCGTCCACCGAATCGCTGACGGGGCGGCAGTCTCCCGTCGGCGATCGCGAAGAGTTCGCTCCGATTCCGCAATTCTTTCCGTGTTATGCGGCGGGCGTCAGTTACATGCGTCGCGACACGCCTGTGGCAGCGGCGCACGCCGCGCTGCCGTTCGTGTTTCACAATGTCGTCGACACTCCCTGCCAGGGAGGCGGGTTCCTCGGGAGCGCGTACGATCCGCTCCAGATCAATGTCGACCCGAACAACAAGAATTATTCAATCGGGTCGCTGGCCTTGGCCGCCGAGCAAACGCCGGTGCGCCTCGATC
>JAGVKR010000253.1 GCA_020050375.1 Planctomycetales bacterium | reverse complement strand
CTGAATCCAATACTGCTTACCTGTCGAGTAGCCGTAACAGTTGAATGCGCAAGTCGCAGCCGAGACGAGCGACCAACCAGGCCAGTGAGCATCCCAATAGTATTGGCATTTCGTAGTCGTAACAGTTTCGGCGCCGGAAGCGAAATCGAATCCAGCCGGGGAAATGATATTGTGGATCTTATTGCTTGCTGAAGTGTCCTTTCCGTTCCAACCAGTGTTCAGAGGTGTCCACTCGCCATTTGTTCCGTTAGCAGTGACGGTGAACGTCGCCGAAAGATTGGCGCCTCCAGCCGTGGTCCGATAGCTGACCGGAATTCCAACCGTGGTCGGGTTGGCCACGGCAAGGCAATGGTTCGATCCAAATGAGGCCAGCGTGACTGCGATCGCAAGTCCCGACAGGATATGAACGACTCCGTGACGCGAAATTCTGGCGAGCATTCATTGATCCTTTGGAATAAGTGGCACCATATTGACGCACCGCAGCAATTATTGCAGGTCGCACATGCCTTCAAGAAGTTAACTTGCATCGCATGTTATCCCCCCCCCCCCCAGGGAGAATCAAGAAAGAAAATCGCCGATTTTGCAAAAAGGGCAAATCCCTGACGTGAAGAAGGCAATGCGCCGCACTGCGAACCTGAGAACTGCAGCCGTCGCGTGGGCCAGTGTTCGCAGTGCTGTCAGGTTGTGCGTTTTGGCAATCGGCGTTCACACGCATCACGTCGATTCGTCCGATGAGGGTTGCTATGTTTCGACCCCAACAACGCGGAAGTGGCCACACCGCGGAGGGTTGTGATTCGGGCCGTCAGCGACGATGGTTGCTGCGAGACCGTGTGTGGCGGCAATTGAGGCGGTGGTCGGTCTGACTCATTCTGACTCGATGCGAAGAATCACCATGAAGCGCCTGGGGTTTCTCACTCTCGTTGGGATTGGAGCGTTTCTGGCGACATTTTTCATCGTTCGCAGGGGATCTGAACAACATTCGACTCCGAACGCCGGTGCTCCCGGCCCTGTGCCCGACGGCATGGTTTGGATTCCGCCGGGCACGTTCACGATGGGGACCGATTCCGACGCCGGCTGGCCCGACGAGAAGCCGGTGCATCGCGTTCGCGTCGACGGGTTCTGGTTGGATGTCACTGAAGTCACGAACGCGCAGTTTCGTGGGTTTGTTTCCGCGACCGGCTATGTGACCACCGCTGAGAAAGCCCCGACGGCGGAGGAGATACTCGCCCAGTCGCCGCCGGGGACCCCTGCGCCGGCGGCCGAGATGCTCGTTCCCGGTTCGCTTGTGTTCACGCCGACGGATGGTCCGGTGCCGCTCGACAACTTCGCGCAATGGTGGTCTTGGACTCCGGGCGCGTGCTGGCAGCATCCCGAAGGGCCCGAGAGCGATCTGGCCGCGCGTGAAAATCATCCTGTCGTGCAGGTTTCCTGGGATGATGCCATCGCCTACGCCAATTGGGCGAACAAGCGCCTGCCGACCGAAGCCGAATGGGAGTACGCCGCTCGCGGCGGTCTCGATCGCGCCGGATATGTTTGGGGGAACGATAGGCCGAGCAACGAGCAGCCGCAGGCCAACATCTGGCAGGGGGAGTTTCCCCATACGAATACGCTGGCCGACGGATTTCTCCGCACGGCGCCTGTGAAGAGCTTCCGGCCAAACGGCTACGGACTGTACGACATGGCGGGAAATGTCTGGGAATGGTGCAGCGACTGGTACGACAGAGACGCCTACTCGCAAACGTCGAAGACCGGCGTTATCATCAACCCGCGCGGACCGGAGCGGAGCTCCGACTCCCTGCGGCCGTTCACCTCTCAACGCGTTCAGCGTGGCGGTTCGTTTCTCTGCAACGACAGTTACTGTTCTCGTTATCGTCCCAGCGCCCGCCACGGATGCAGCCCCGACACCGGCATGTCGCATGTCGGTTTCCGGTGCGTTAAGTCGTCGGACGCGGGCAAAAAATGAATCGTCGTCCGCAAGATGGACCTGTATTTCGGGGATCACAGTTCAAGCTGGTAAGAAGGATCACCAATGTTTCGCGAAAAACATCTGTCGACGCTCGCTGTCCTGTTCGCCGGAAGCCTCCTCGGTTACCTCGCCGCACTCAATCCCACAGCAGACTCACACGCGGTTGGCGCCCTGGCCCCAGCTTTGACGGCGGCCTCGACGATCGAGGCTGCGTGTGAATCGAAGTGCAGCACCGGCTGCTGCGGCCTGCGACGAACCGGAGACATGCAGTTGGCACTGGCGGACGACGCTCAGCAGGCTCAACTGGCTCAGGCGCAAACGCAGGCGAAAAAACCGGCTCCAGCCGGCAAGAAGCCGAACATCCTGGTGATCTTCGGCGACGACATCGGCCAGACGAACGTTAGCGCCTATTCGATGGGGCTGATGGGCTATCGCACGCCGAACATCGATCGCGTCGCCAAAGAGGGGATGATCTTCACCGATTACTACGCCGAGCAGAGCTGCACCGCCGGACGGTCGTCGTTCCTCACCGGTCAATGCACGTTCCGCACGGGACTGTCGAAGGTCGGCGTGCCGGGGGCGACGGTGGGATTGCAGAAGGAAGACCCGACCATCGCCGAGTTGCTCAAGAACCACGGCTACGCGACCGGCCAGTTCGGGAAGAATCACCTCGGGGACAAGAACGAGTTCCTGCCCACCGTTCACGGATTCGACGAATTCTTCGGCAATCTCTATCACTTGAACGCCGAGGAAGAGCCGGAACAGCGGACGTATCCAGGGCCGAAGTTCAAGGAGCAGTTCGGCCCGCGCGGGGTCCTGCGGTGCAAGGCGACCGACAAGGATGACCCAACCGAGCAACTGCGTTGGGGCAGAGTCGGCAAGCAGACGATCGAAGACACGGGCGCCCTGACGAAGAAGCGGATGGAGACGATCGACGACGAAACGTCGGACGCGGCGGTGGATTACATCCAGCGGCAGACGAAAGCCGGCAAGCCGTTCTTCTGCTGGTTCAACGCCACGCGGATGCACCTCCGCACGCACGTGCGGGAAGACCGCCGCAGTCCGCCGGGACTGACCGCTCGCACCGAATACGCCGACGGCATGGTCGAGCACGACGGGCACGTCGGCAAATTGCTCAAGACGCTGGACGACCTGAAAATTACCGACGATACGATCGTCCTCTACACGACCGACAACGGTCCGCACATGAACACCTGGCCCGACGGCGCGATGACGCCCTTCCGCAGCGAGAAGAACACCAACTGGGAAGGCGCATTCCGCGTGCCGTGCGCAATCCGCTGGCCGGGCAGGATCAAGGCCGGCTCCGTGTCGAATGAAATCATCAGCGGGCACGACTGGATTCAAACCTTCCTCGCCGCTGCCGGTGAACCTGACGTGAAGGAAAAGTTGCTCAAGGGGCACGAGGCGGCCGGGAAGAAGTTCAAGGTTCATCTCGATGGTTATAACCAGTTGCCGTATCTGCTCGGCGAAGTCGAGAAGAGTCCAAGGCGCGGGTTCTTCTACTTCAACGATGACGGCGACCTGGTCAATCTGCGATTCGAGAACTGGAAGGTCGTGTTCATGGAACAACGTGCGCCGGGCACGCTGCGAGTGTGGGCCGAGCCATTCACCGCGCTCCGCATGCCGAAGTTATTCGACTTGCGGGCCGACCCCTTCGAGCGGGCCGACATCACCTCCAACACGTACTACGACTGGTTCATCTCTCAGCCGTACCTCGTTCTGGCGGCGCAGACGGTGACGGCCCAATTCCTCGACACCTTCAAGGAATTCCCCCCCCGTCAGCGGGCGGCCAGCTTCAGCATCGATCAGGCGGTCGAAAAGATGCGGCAGGGGATCGGTGGCGGCTGAAGCCGTTGACTCAGCGATCCGGGCGGCATCTGCCCCCGGATGGTCGTGCCGAAGTGGAAATTTCCCTCGCTCGTTCGTTCGATGGGAGAGGTCTTCTGTTTGTGAAACTCATGATGTTCAAAACGCGACAACCACTTCAGCGATTCGTATTTCTGGCGATCGGCCTAGTCTTGGCATCGTTCGGGGGAACGCAGGCCGCCGAACCGCTCCCCTCGTGGAACGACGGACCGGCGAAATCGGCCATCACAGCCTTCGTCGCCCGCGTGACGCAGGCGGGCGGGGCCGACTTTGTCCCTGTCGTCGAGAGGATCGCCGTCTTCGACAACGACGGGACGCTTTGGACCGAGCAGCCCGTCTACGTGCAGGCGGCCTTCGCCGTCGACCGCATCAAGGCGCTGGCCGACAAGCATCCGGAATGGAAAGAGAAACAACCCTACAAGGGGATTCTCGAAAACGAGTAACACTTCAGCCGTTTGAAGCGGTCCGAGAGGGAAGCGGCGGCAAGTGGCCAGTGGTCAGGTATTTTCGAATGGCGTGGATGGTGACTTCCAACGG
>JAGVKR010000372.1 GCA_020050375.1 Planctomycetales bacterium | reverse complement strand
GCCGCCGCCCCCAGCAGGGCGCCCGCCGTGGATTCTTCCGGAATGCTCAGCGGTCGCCCGCAGCGCGGACAGTCGATCGTCCGCCCCGCGAGCTTGTCGGGGGCCTCGATCTTCTTCCGGCAGTCCGGGCAACGAAAGCGGATCGGCACGCGGCGGCTACTCCTTCTCGGTGACGGAGACTTTGAGCTCGATGCCCGGAACGGAATTGGCGACCGTTCCCACCCGCGCGATGTCGCGCAGCCGCACGCTTTTCTCGGCTTTGATCAGCACCGTGTTTTTCTTGGCCCGCACCCCCGCCTCGACCGCTTCCCGGATGGAGCGCTCCTGCTGCGCCAGTTCGAGCGGTCGCCCCTCGGGCGTGTCTTCCAGAAACACCTGTCCCGGTCCGCGATCAGGGGAGGCGAGGATTGTCACGATGACTGACATATCGCGATCGGCTGGCACACAGTGTCGCGCGGTGGGCAAATCGATCTCGGCCATCGATGCGCCCACCGTCGTGACCAGGAAGAAGATGTTCATCATGAACACCAGGTCGATCATTGCCGTGATATCGAAATTGGCCTCGTTGTGAATGGGCCGACTGGGCGTCAGCGGATTGTCGCCGTGCTCATCATCGGAAAATTGCGACCCGGCAGTCATCCTGGTTCCTCGAGCTGTTCGAATCGCGTGTTGAATTCCTGACGAATCAATCTCAACGACCGGCCCGCCGCTCGACCTCCGTGCTCACACCGTTTCGGGGCGGAAGTGATCCAGGATCCGCGTCATGCTGGTCCCCAGGGCTTCCTGCAGCAGCCGCACGCGAATCGTCAGGCTGGCCAGGATGTAGCCCAGCGGAATCGCCGTCCCCAGTCCCATCGCCGTGCAGATGAGCGCGATGCTGATTTCATCGGCGATCTGGTGCGGTTGCACCTTCTCGCCTGTGCCGATCCGTCCGAACGCCGCCATCATCCCCAGCACCGTTCCGAACAAACCCAGCAGCGGGCCGCTCTTGATCACCGTCACGATCCAGCTCAGACGGTATTCGAGGTCGCCCAGCAGGTCGCGCTGCATGCTCTCGGCGACGAGCTGGCGGAGCTGCTGAAACGTCAAGTCCCGATTGGCCAGCACAAGCATGCACATTCGGGGCAGGGCACGATAGTCGTAATCGCAAAGCTTGACGGCCCCGTCATAGTCGTCCGCCCGCAGCAGGCCTTGCAATTCCTCGATCCAGGCCCGCTCCGTATCTTGGTTCCGAAACCGAAGGCTGCTGACCCGCCGCCAGATCAGGATCACGCAGTACAGTCCGAACAGAAAATTCAGTGCGAGGAAGCCGTAGCAGGCGTCCCCCAGCGTGCCGGCGAGTTGATTGACGTTCATGAGACCTCATTGCCTCGAGAATCAGCGGTGGACGGGTGGATAGCTTGGATCGACAGTCCGTCGGTCTCCGTCCTCTGCCCGCGGAGACGGCAGGCCCGGCGACGTCGGTTTACGGTTTATTCGTCTCATCGAGATCGTCTCGTTCGTCGTAAGGACGAACGCTTTGATACCATTTCTTCCATTGCGCGACGGCCTGGGCGCGCTGTGCCTCGGTGGGCTCGTCGGGCAGGTCGATGTAGTTGAGTCGTTTGCTGAGATATCGGAGCGCATTTCGGGCTTCGACGACGCACGACAGATCGACGTCGAGCAACCCCTTGATCAGCACGGGGGCCACGCGCAGATCGTTCGTGCGGCCAAGCGCCCAATACGCGGTTCGCCGAACCTCGGGACGCTTGTCGCGGGCGAGCTTCAAAACGCGGTCGGTCTGGCCAATCAGCGATTCAGGGTTCTCGTTGGCGATGCTGTCGATGAGGGCCGCCTGGGCCGATTCGACCGTTTGGCTTTCGGCATTCTCCAGGGCCGCCAGCAGCTCGTCGACCGGTCCTTTGAGCTTGCGGACTTTGAGAAGCCCCTTATCGAGCTGAGCGTCTTCGAGATTTTCGGGCAGCCCGCGTCCTCCGATCAGCAGCCCCCCGCCGAACTTTGGCTGGCGCGCCGGCCGGTTGAGCATTTTTTGCGTGGCCTTGACGAGAAACATCACTCCAAAGCTGGTTGCGGCGACCGTTCCACAACCATCGTCCCATGTCCCTCCCGCGCCCTGAGTTGCCACCAGACGGGTTGAGCCCTCCTCATACCAGTCGTGGCCGGCAATCTGCTGCACGCCGGCCAGCGCTGCCAGACGCTCCAGGCCGTACAGGTAATACATCTTCCAGGTGGTCTGCGGCTCGATCACGAACCGATCGGCGAGCCATTTGCGGCCGCCGCCAACCGACTTGTCGAGTGACGGCAACCGCGTCGCGAGGGGGCCGGAGCTTCCCCCCGCTGCCTCCACGAGCTCTTCCGCACTGGGATCTTCCGAATCACCCGTGGAGCGGACCAACAAGCCAAACTTCTTTCGGTTTCGCTTGCGCGTTCCTGCGGGAACTTCATCGTCTTCTTCAGATTGGTCCCCCGCGCTGCCGAACAGGTGCATGCGCGCGACAAGCAGGCTGGCAGTGCCGGCGACCGTCATCGTGTGCGTCGATCCGCCCCCCCCTCCGGGGTGGTAGGCGAATCCACCGTCGCTTTGCTGACGGGTGATATGCCAGCGGGCAGCCTTGTCCCAGACTCCTCTCGGCACGTTCACCCCGGCGCGGCTGGCTTCCCACAGGCCGAGCACGGCGTACTGCGAGATACTGGTGTCCCCCAAGGCGCGCATGGGATAGTCCCAATCGCCGTCGGCCCCCTGATTGGCGATGAGAAACTTGGCGATGGCTTCGATCTGCGGGCGGTATTTTTTCGCATCCGCGTTGGCCAGCGCCATCAACGTGACACCGCCGTCGTAATTGAAGTGGGATGTGAAGTTGAATTTTCCATCGGACGACACCCGGGCGGCAATCTTGTCGAGGGCCGCCTTCATCTCCGGACTATCTTTCGGGACACCCGCCTTGAGTAGAGCCAGTGTTGCGAGACTGGTTCGACCTTCATCCATTGAAGGAAGCGACTGCCGCAAGTAGGCAACGGCTTTGTCAATTGCCGCCTTGATCTCGCGGTCGGAAGGGGCCGCCGTAGCGCGCGTCGCCACGAGTGCCAGCGCGACAAAAGTCAGGCCGCGCGTCAACGCGCGCCACGGACGAGCACGTCCGCGACAATCCGGCCAACGGCCTTCAGCGCGAGAGATCGGCATTGACTGCGCGAATCCGAGGGTGAAGAAGAGAGTCGAGGCGGGAAGGAGCGTCAGTCATTGAATGCTATTGGTCCCTAAAGTCGATGTCAAGAAGCGTGCACGGAAAGCGTCGTCAATGCACCACCCTCAAGTAATTGCCGCAGGCACACCGCGCTGTCTGCAATTTCGGAATCCGGGGCCGCCCGCAGACTGGCGAATTCGCCTCCGGTTCGGGTATGGTAGAGTGCTCGGCCGAGAGGGAGCGATGGCCATCCAACGTCACAGCCAGGGGACATCTCCGCCGACGCAGGAACCGGGGTGGAATGACGTCCTCGCTTGTGTGAATCGAGAGGGATAGAGCGCTCTATGATCGACCTCAAACGAATCCTCGTCGCGACCGATTTCAGTAAACATTCGCAGGTGGCGTTGCAGTACGCGGCGGCCTTCAGCAAGGCGTTCAGCGCCGAAGTGGTTTTGTGCCACGTGCTGGAGAAACCTGACTTCCTGTCGCAACTTCCGCCGGTGGCGGAAGGGTATTTTCCCCCGAATCTGCCCGAGATTCAGGAAAAGCACGCCCGCGTGCAATGCGAACAGGTGCTGGCGGCTGCCGGCTTGTCGCAGGCGCGGGTGCTATTGGTTCACGGCAATCCTTCGGCAGAAATTGCGAAGGCGGCCGGCGAGGAAGATGTCGACCTGCTCATCGTCGGGACGCATGGCCGGGGGGCTCTGGCGCACATCCTGCTCGGCTCGGTCGCCGAAAAGATCGTCCGCTCGGCTCCCTGCCCGGTTTTGACGGTCCGTTCCGGCGAGCACGAGTTCGTGACTCCCTGACGCGTTGTGCGTGACGATTCGCGGCGCGTGCCCGCAGATCGGCCAGCCCGCTCGTTCGGCGGAACCGCCGATCGACTTTGATCTCCGCTGCGATCTGCATCGAGGAACCTGATCGACATGGCCGCGACCATCCAAGCTGCTCCGAGCGCTCCTCTTCGAGCTCCGCATCCCGGTTCCCAGGCGATGCCGCAATGGAACGTCGCCGAATTGCCCGACGCGCCTGTCTTCCAGGTGAAGAATCTGTGGCACTTTCTCGGCCCCGGCCTTTTGATGGGGGGGGCCGCCATCGGTGGCGGCGAGTGGTTGCTCGGGCCGAAGGTGACGGCAATCTACGGCGGCGGCCTGCTCTGGCTGGCGACGCTCAGCATCCTCGGACAGATGCTCTACAACGTCGAAATCAGCCGTTACACGCTGTACACCGGGGAGCCGATCTTCACCGGAAAGTGCCGGACGCTGCCGGGGCCGATGCTCTGGGTCGTCGTTTACCTCGCCCTCGATTTTGGCACGGTGTTTCCGTATCTCGCGGCGAGCGCTGCAACCCCTTTGGTCACGATGTACCTGGGCAAGATCCCCGATCCGGTCGAACACGGATGGATGCTCCGCGGACTGTCGCTGGTCATTTTTTTGCTGTCTCTGCTGCCGATGATCTTTGGCGGAAAGGTGTACAACTCGCTCAAGGCGGTGATGACGTTCAAGATCGTGTTCGTGATGGGCTTTCTGCTGGTGCTGGCCTTTTTCTACTCTCATGCTTCGACCTGGGTCGAGATTTTCAGCGGGTTCTTCAAGTTCGGGCAAATGCCGGTGGTGGGCAAGCCGGGAGAGCTCGACAACCTGTTTCTCTCACTGTGGGAGGGGCGCGGGATCCCCGAGATCGACTTGTCGATGGCGGCGTTTCTTTCGGGGTTGATCGCCATTTCCGGACAGGGGGGATTGTCGAATACGCCGATCAGCAATTACACGCGCGATCAGGGCTGGGGGATGGGCTCGCACGTGGGAGCGATTCCCAGCCTGGTTGGCAGCCAGAACATACAGCTCTCGCACGTGGGAACGGTGTTCATTCCTGACAGCGTCTCATTGCCACGCTGGAAGCGCTGGTATCAGCACGTGGTCCGCGATCAGGCGTTCGTCTGGGCGCCCGCCTGCTTTTTCGGTTTGGCGCTCCCCAGCATGCTCTCGGTCGAATTCCTGAAGCGCGGCTCCGATCCCGGCAGCGACTGGACAATCTCGGTCATGACCGCCAACGGAGTCCGTGAGCGGGCGGGCGGCGAAATCGGTCAGTTTCTCTGGTACATGACCCTCTTCTGCGGATTCGTCGTGCTGGCCCCGAGCATGGCTTCGACGATCGACGGCTTCGTTCGTCGCTGGGTCGATGTGTTCTGGACGGCCAGTAAACGGTTGCACAGCCTCGACCCATCCAAGATCAAGAACGTCTACTTCGGCGTTCTGTCGTGTTATGCCCTGTTCGCCATCGTCATGCTGGCGTTCGTCCCCAGTCCCGGGACGCTGATCAAAGTGGCGACGAGCATCTACAACTTCGCCCTCGGCTTCAGTTGCTGGCACGTCGTCGTGCTGAATTCCGTGCTGCTTCCCAAAGCGCTCAGGCCGAACTGGGCCGTCCGGATCGGGCTGATCCTCGTCGGCATCTTCTTCTGGTGCGTCGCCACCGTCGCCGCCTACAAACTGATGCAGGACCTCGGTGTGATTGCCGCGAAGGCAACCGCCGGGTGATGTCATCACAACCCGAAGCGTGCGTTTAGATGTTGCGCTATACAGACAAGCCGGCAGGGGTCGTCGTTAAGACACTTCACAGATAGCGCAACATCAAAGAGCGTTAGCGAGGTAACGCGCGACTGGCCTTCGCGCGTTCATCGGGCGCCTACGTGCTCTGAAGCGCCTTCGCGAAGTCGATCGCCCGCTGCGGAGCCGGAGCGGGTGATTTCGGCACCGCTCCTCCCGTCACCGGCTCGACCTTGAGGACCACAAAGGTCGGTCCGCGCGCGGCAACAACTCCGCCGACCGCCGACTTCCAGGCCTCCAGTCGGTCGAACTCGTGCACCTCGCGAAACCCGCTGCCGCGCGCGATCTGGCAGTAGTCAACGGGGAGCGCCCCCGGTCGGGCCGGTTCGGCAGCGGCGGTCAATTGCTGGCCGGTCACCTCGTACACCGCATTGTCGCACACGATCAGCACAAAATTACGGGGGGCAGCGGCGGTGATCGTCACCAGACAACCGAGATTCATCAGCATGCATCCGTCGCCGTTCATCACAATCACCTGTCGGTCGGGCTGCGCGATGGCGATCCCCAACCCCAACAGCGGCGCCTGCCCCATCGCCGAGGGGGCATAGACGAGATCGAGCGGGTGGATGCCTAGCGTCATCCACTCCCGCGCCGCGCCCATCGTCGGGACAACCACCTGCCGGTCGGTGCGAACGGCATGGAGAACCTTCAGCGATTCCAGCAGCGGCATGCGTGACATAGGGGAAGGATTCGGGATTCGGGATTTGGGATTCAGGATTCAGGATTCGGGATTCGGGGGTCAGGATTCAGGATTCAGGATTCAGGATTCGGGGGTCAGGATTCAGGGGTCAGGGAGATGAAGAGAACGAGAGATATGCAACGAAAATCTCTTTCACTCTCCGTCTCCCATTCTCCCCCTCTCTCCGTCTTAATTTGCCGGGCTTGTCTGTCCACGATACGGATCACCGTGCTTCACCACGCAGTCGTTCTCTCTACATCTTCCCTTCGCCAATCAGAACAACGCCGGGGCGGCGGCTCGCCTGGCACGAATTGTAATACGCGGCCAGCTCCGGGAGTTTGACCGGTGCGTCGACGATTCGGTAATCGAGACCCCACGACTTGAGATTCGGCTCGGTGAAGGTTCGTGCCGAGTCGGTCGCCGAGAGATTCAGCGAACTGCGATAACCGATGACCGCAAACAGCGGCACTCCGTAGTCGAAGATCGCGTTTCGCAGAGAATCGCCCGATTCAAAGAGCCCCGTGCATTGGATCATCACCAGGGGGCGCGCTCCGCCGAGATGCAGTCCCATCGCGATCGCCCAGGCTTCCCCTTCGCGGCAAACGCGGATCAGCCGTAGCCCATTGGTCGACGACAGCGCCTGTTCCCACTGTCCGAGCGTACTGTCGGGGAGCCACACGACGTGCGTGATTCCCATCCGTTTCAGCTCGGTCACGATTTCCGGTCCGGTGATCATGGCAGGCAGAAGGCTTGAGGCTTGGGACTTGAGGCTTGGCGACCTGGTGGCTTTCGCATTTGGTACTGAGCGTAGCGAATCGTCAAGCATCAGTCATCGCCGTCACATGCAACTCAACGCGCGCGTGATCCACTTCCGGCGGACTGGTCTCTTCGCGTTTGCACGCTCATTCAGTTATTTTGCGGCCGACGCGGCGCGCTGATCGGCGTCACCCACAAAAAGGGATGCCCCGATTCGTCGCAGAGCAACTCGAATTTCGTCTTTGCCTGTGCAAGTAGCGTCCGCAGGGCGAGCCCCCAGGTGGTGCGCTTCGGCGGATGCGAGACTTTGATCTGCGAGAGGTCGATTTCCTTGGCAGCCAGCGCTCCGCGATCGACGAGAATCGGCATGCCGATGAAATCGACCGCCGCATCGAGTACGGCGTCGAGCTCGATCTCCTCGAGATCGATCGGCGTGAACGAAAACAGCCGGGGAGCGACCGCGGGCCCGGCCTGCTCGAGCGGCCATCCGACCTGCCAGGGATCGGGGAGTTTGCCGAGCACATCCACCGTCAACTGGATCGACCCGTTGGGAAGTCGCCGGGGAAAGAAACCCAGACCGTGTTCCGAGAGCATCGCCGCGAGAGCCGTCCCCTGGCTGATCCCCTTGAGCGATTGGCTCACCTTCGTTTCGTCCCGTTCCTTGAGCCGGGCCGCGGCGGACTCCGTGAGTCGAATCGGCAAATCGGCCGGCAATTCGAAGAGCTTGAGCGCGGCCGTCAGCTCGCCATCGAGCGGATCGGACGCGAGCGGCTTGGCCAATGCCGCGTGAATCTCTTCGAACTGCTGTTTTGTCAGCCCCCAGGCAGGACGTCCCGCGGGCGTTCCCTGGGAACCGAACTCGCGCAACTCGTCGAGCCACCTGGAAAGTTTGTCGGCGTCGTTTTCGGTGAATGTGCGTTCGCCGAACAGCAATCGACCGCTGGGATCGAGTCGCCCGACGAGATACACCTGCCGCAGTTCCTCGCCCGTTTTTTTTTCGGTGACGCCGAGCTTATCTTTGGGTGTTGCCCGGCGAATGGTGAGCGTCAGATCGAGCTTCTCGAGAAGCTGCGTCCAGCGCTGGGCGCGAATTCCGGGGCCTTCGTCGCCGGTGACCAGTTCCATCACAATCAGCGTGGTGGGGCGCTTCCGGTCGCCGGTCGCGCGCGACTTCGTGCTCGTTCGCGATCCTTTGCTATCGGTCGTCGCCGACTTCGAGCCTGTCTGCGCGGATCGCGATTGAGCCTGGACGAAGCCCGCCGACAGGCAGGCCAGGCACGATCCGCAGACAATCGCCGATTTCCAGGCTGAGGCTGAGGGCATGACCGCGCTCCAGAGAAGACGCCACATCGAAAGTCGGCGGAAGAACCGGACGAAGCCGCTTTGCAATAGTGTCGTTTTCGCTCTTTTTGCCGCACAGGGAAAGATCAATGTCCGCATACGCGAGCGGCGGGGCGCACGACACAATTTGTCAACGACGACTGGCGGGTGCCGGGGTCAAAGCGGCAAACCATCGGCCGCGTGAATTGCAATCCGTGGAACCGATTC
>JAGVKR010000207.1 GCA_020050375.1 Planctomycetales bacterium | reverse complement strand
TGTGCTCTTCCGATCTAGCTCGCGGACAGTGGCGGCGCCCACCTCCCACAGGGCCTTGAGAATTTCCAGCTCGGACTCGCTGAGATCCGTCCTGCGCGGCGTCACGATTTTGACTCCCCATCGTTCCTGCGGTGCTACTACATACCGTAGGAGCCAAGTCTACTACAAGGCGTCGTAGGATGTCAAGACAAATCGTCTCGCACGCGGAAGAACCGCAGGGGCACGACACATTCTGTCAGGGACGGCGGGTGCCGGGGTCAAAGCGGCAAATCCATCGGCCGCGTCAAATGCAGTCCGTTGAATCGATCCGAATCGGCGGTCGGCCGGCACAATCCGCGAGCGTGGCCCCGTCGCCGGTCACGGGGCCACGCTCGCGATTTGGTTCTGGCCGTGCGTTCGCTCTTTCGATCGGGCTACAGGCTATGACCCCGAGTTCACCGGCGACGCTTTGACCCCGGCACCCGCCGCGACAGGAAATCCGAAAGACAAATGTCTAAAGAAAATCAAAAAGACGAAAAGGCCAAAAAAGCATGTCCCTTTCAGCTTTTGCTTCTTTGACTTTCCTTCGTCATTTGTTTTTCGGCTTTTCTTCGTTTCCCGAACGTCAGGCCGTCTGTGCGGCACGTTCGCGGTAGAGGCGCTCGACGTCGGCCACGGTGACGGTGATTTCGCGGGTGAAACCGGTGTGCGACCGTTCGTAGGCGATCCTCGCCGCCTTTTCCGGTTGCTCCTGAACGGCGTGCGCCAGCCATTCCTTGTCGGCCTCGGAGAGGTTTCCCAGGGCCGGATCCCAACTGGTGCGGGTTTCCATCACCAGCGATTCGCGACGGGGGTCGTATTTTTCTTCAGCAGCCATGATCTGCGTTGATTGAGTGAACTACCGGTTGATGTTTTGAAAGCACAACAACGCGAAGAGGCAAGCGCGCGGCGGGCGCCGGTCGCCGTTCGACATGCAACGCGGGTTGTTATTGCCCCCCATTGAGCTGGGCCATGACTGTCATCACGATTTTGGCGACACCCTGGGCCTGCTCGACGGGAATGCTTGTTTTGACGCGCAATCCCTCCGGCTCGGTCGCCAGCGAAAATCCCAGGAACGATGGTTTGATATCGAGACTTCGCACTCCCTCGACATTGATCGGAATCGGCAGAGCGCCGCTGTCGACCACAAGCTCGATCGCCTTGCTCAGGAATCCGGGGAGATCGAACAGCACGAGGAGATTGGATTTATCGCTGAGGCGCTTCCGGGCTTCTTCGTAAGGCGCGGCGCTGCCGATCGTGTCGGTTTTCTTCTCGAGAGCAGCGAGCACCTTTTCGAGGGCCATCTTGCCCCCGCCGTTGGCCTGAACTGCCCTGTCTTTCAGATAGGTCATGCGGGTGACGGCCCCCTCGGGGCCATAGAGCGTTTTGAGGAAGCGTTCCATCATCGCCGCTTCCGGTCCCGCGGCGTCGCCCAGTTCCATCGTCACGGTCAGGACGTCGACCGAATTCTGCCCCGACTTCTCGGCGTCGGGCTTGATCGCGTAGGTTTGCTTCATGGCGCCCGATTGGATGGTCCCCATCGCCTTGAACAACTTCTGCGACAGGTCGCGCAGTTTCGACGGTTCGCTGACTTCGGTGATCGTCGCCGTGCGGAGCGCGCCTTCGTCAACCGCACCCAGGCCGAATGACGAGGCAATCACGCCGTACTTGAGCTTCTGCAAATCGGCGAGAACTCCCTGCAGTTCCTTCGCGGATTGTTCGTTGTCGCCGAGAAATGCGGCGGACATTTTCATGCCCCACTGGGCGAGCTCAGTCAGATCGCCGTGTAATCCGAAGTAACCCAGTCCGCCAGCCGGCAGCGATGCGAGTGTGCCAAGTGCATTCGGCGGTGACTTCTGCAAAAGCTTGTCGGTCGTCGAGTTGGAAGCCACGCGCACAAGATCTTCGAAGGCCAGCCCTTCTTTGGAGATCATCGCGGCGATCGTGCAACTCTGAGTGTCGTCGAGCCCCTGCATCAACACGGTGAGCAACTGCCCGAGGACGTCGGCGATCGCCTTGGGATTGAGCCCCGGGGTGCCGGGCAACTCCGCCGGAGCGTTTTCGAGCGCCTGCGTGATCCGTTCGCGGGTTTCGGTCAGCCGGTCCTTATAGACCGTGGCCAGCCGCTTGACGTGAATGAACACCGAAATGTCTCCCTTGTCGAACACGACCAGGCTGTCTTTGTCGATGAGCGGCGCGATCGACTTGCCGTTCCCCTTCAACAGGGCGGCGGTTTTGTCGGCTGCGTCCGAATCTTCGGTGTAGACCCCGAACTTGCCGTGCTCCACGAATTTGAAGCTCTCGCCCAACCCGGCCTTCATCCCTTTGAGATCCGAGGCGGGGATGACGAACACCAATTGCGGCTCCTGCTCGCCGCCGCGCGGATAGACCGCCACCCACCAGTCGGACTGCTTGTCGACCCCCGCCAGCGTCGGATTCGAAATGGCCAACCCGATCCCGTCGGCCTGCGCGCGGACTTGCTCACCGACGCCCGGCACGATTTCATTGACGAGATCGGCGACCTTCTCAATCGTCGCCTGCGGATTCTTCAGACGCACGACGACGCCGGCGTCGGACGAAATAGCATCCAGGGCATTTTCGGCAGCCGCCATCGGCCGGGCCGCAATCACGAACGACACGACCAGCACGGCGAAACCGCAACGTCGCAACATCAGAGCATCCTCGCAGGAATTGCAGGTTGACTTTCCAGGATTCGAGCCGGTCGGAATACGCACCCGGACCGCAGGCCACGCAGCGGAAGTATAACGCGGGGACTGGGCGAAAGGAAACGAGCGGCGCTCATGCACTCCCCCCCTTAGGAAGGGGGGGTTGGGGGGGTCGCTTCGCAGGGATGTCGTATTACCGCCGGCAAGTCCGCCTTGGAAGGCAAGAAACTTCCAACACTCAACCTCCAACGCTCAACCACGAAGTTGAATGTTCGATGTTCTCTTTCCTGCAACGCGACCCCCCCGCGGCCCCCCCTTCCTAAGGGGGGGAGAGTGGAATGCGGCGGTTCGACTCAGGTGCGCTCGATGTCGCAGCCTTCGAGCGAGATGGAGATCCCCTGCTGCAGGTAATTGATGAGGATCAGCAGGCGATCGCCGGACTGCCGCTTCACGACCCGTCCTTCGAACCCGAGGAACGGCCCGCTGGTCACGCGAACGGGCGTGCCGGGTTGCAGTTCGGGCTCGCGCACGAGCGCCGCGCCCGACTCCGTCAGGCGATGAATCTGGAGCAGGTCGAAGGCGAGCTGTCGGCCATCGGGGGCGTCGAGCAGGCGGGCTACGCAGCCGGTCTCGAGGACCTCGGTGCATTGATCTTCCGCCGCGTTGACGAACAGATATCCCGGAAACAGCGGGAGCCAGGCGGTGAGCCGCCGGCCGGCGGGTGTTCGCGAACGCTGTTCGCAGAGCGGCAGGTAGAAGGGAATTTCGCGGCGTATCAAACGCCGCGCCAATTCTTTCTCGCGGCGCGGCAGAGTGTGCGCGACCTGCCAGACACGGCCGGCTTCCGGGAATGCATCGAACTGCTCCAGGAGATCTTCCGGAAACAGGTCGGGTTCACGAGCGAGGACAGGCATGGAAACAACAAATCCGAATCTTGAACTGCGTTTTGAGGTGACCTGGAAGCCCGCGATGCGGCTGCGACAATTCTCTGCAAGTGTAGTTCATCTTTTCGATCGGTGCTGGTCCGCATAATACTCAACTGTCCGCCGTAACCCCTCATTGAGATCGACTTCGGTGGCGTATCCCAGATCGCGCTGGGCGGCGGATATATCGGCCCAGGAATGCAGCACGTCGCCGGTCCGCGGAGGGGCGTAGTGCGGCGCGAAGGGTTTATCGAGCAGGAGGCAGATCTGTCGCAGCATGTCGTTGACGCTGAGGCTGCTGCCGCACGCGACGTTGTAAACCCGTCCCGAGACCCCCGGCGCAGTCGCGCCTTTGAGATTCGCTGCAACCACGTTGTCGACATAGGTGAAATCGCGCGACTGGGTGCCGTCGCCGAAGATCGTCGGGGTCCGGCCGTCGAGCAGCGCGGCGACGAAGAGAGGAATCACCGCCGAATACGGACTGTTGGGATCCTGCCGCGGGCCGAACACGTTGAAGTATCGCAGCCGGACCGTCTCCAGCCCGTAGGTCGCGGCGAAGCACTCGAGATACAGCTCGCCGGCGAGCTTAGCCGCCGCATAGGGTGAGAGGACTTCGGGCAAATGCTTCTCGGTCTTGGGCATGATCGGCGAATTGCCGTAAGCGCTGCTCGAAGCGGCATAGACCACCCGGCGGACTGCCGACTTGCGGCAGGCGTCGAGCAGGATCACTGTCCCGGTGACGCACGCCTCGTGCGTCTCTAGCGGATTCTCGACGCTGCGCGGCACCGAAGCGAGCGCCGCTTCGTGGAAAACGACTTCGATTCCCTTGACAGCGCCGGCAACGATCGCCGGATCGCACAGATCCCCCTCGACGAATTCGACGCGCCGGCCGTGGCAGGTAACGTTTTCGCGCGAGCCGGTCGACAGGTTGTCGAGGACGCGGACCGTCTCCCCCTGCGAGACCAGCCGCTCGACGATGTGCGATCCAATGAAGCCGGCGCCGCCGGTGACGAGATATTTGGTCATTGGAATCGAGTCGATCGGAATAGGCGCACGTGATGCAGAAGCTGGGCTGCGGCTCGGTGCTAAACGTGGAGGGACACGACGAAATACTTGTTCGAAAATTCAACTGATAATGTGTTCGCGAGGCGCTACGACTTTGCCCGTCGCATTGCGAGGATCGACGATGAGCCGCGCGTGCTTGACCACCTGGCCCCAGTCGACGGCCGAGTGATCGGTGACGATCAGCACGCAATCCTGGCTGCCCAGGTATTCGGGAGTGAGCGGCTGGCTGGCCATCCGCAGGTCGTGCTTGCGCGTCTTCGGGAGACGGGGAATGTGCGGATCGTGGTACGACAAGTCGGCCCCGAGCTCCAGCAGCTCTTCGATGATCTCGAACGCGGGGGACTCGCGCGGATCGTCGACGTCTTTCTTATAAGCGATGCCGATCAGGGCGATCTTGGCGCCGTTCACCGCCTTGCCGGCCCGATTCAGGCCGCGCATCAACTGCTCGACAACGTAGCCCGGCATTCGTGAATTCACTTCGCCGGCCAGCTCGATGAAGCGGGTGTTGAGCCCGTAACGCTTGGCCAGCCAGGTGAGGTAGTAGGGATCGATCGGGATGCAGTGCCCCCCCAGCCCCGGGCCCGGGTAGAACGCCTGAAAGCCAAACGGCTTGGTCTTGGCGGCCTCGATCACTTCCCACATGCTCAGGCCCATCTTGTCGAACAGGACCTTCATCTCGTTGACGAGCGCGATGTTGACCGCCCGATAGGTGTTCTCGAGGATCTTGCAGGCCTCGGCGACTTCCATCGACGAGACCGGCACGACTTTCGCCGCCGCCTGCTCGTAGAGGGCCACCGCAGCCGCCAGCGACTCGGCGTCCATGCCTCCCACCACTTTCGGAATCGTGGAGGTCGAAAAGTTGGGATTGCCCGGGTCTTCCCGCTCGGGGCTGTAAGCCAGAAAAAAGTCGACCCCCGCGCGAAGCCCATTGGCCGCTTCGAGGATCGGCTGCAGGATTTCTTTGGTCGTCCCCGGATAGGTTGTGCTTTCCAGGACGATCAACTGCCCGCGCTTGAGATAGGGAGCGATCGCCCGTCCCGTCGATTCGATGAACGACAGGTCGGGTTCGCGGTATTCGTCGAGCGGCGTGGGAACGCAGATCGAGACCGTATCGACGTCGCCGATCTTTGCGAAGTGGGTCGTCGGCTCGAACCGGCCGTCGGTCGTCAGCTCGGCAATCCGCGCATCGGGGATATGGCCGATGTAGCTCTTGCCGGATTTGAGCGAATCGACCTTGCGCTGGTCGATGTCGAAGCCCACCACGGAGAATCCCTTCTCGTGAAAGAGGTTCGCCAGCGGCAATCCGACGTAACCCAGTCCGATCACTCCCACGCGCGCGGTCTTCTGGCGGAGGGCGTTCAGCAGATTCGTGCAGGTGGGAGACATTTCGGAATCACGTTTTCGCTCGGCAACGGGGCTCGTCTCGCTGGCCAATTTCTTGCTCGCAATGATGGTCGATCTGATTTAGCCCCCCGTGATTCACGGGGGGCTAAGTACGCGCAAATTTCCGGCAGAGGTGGGGGACACACCCTCCTCAAAACACGACCCAGTTAATCTATCACCACTTTTCAGACAGCGGAAACGCGGGGGGGAGATTTCGCGGGTTTTTCACAGTCGTCCGGCCGTCGTGAATGGCAAGAAGCGGATAAATCAGTGGGCTCGCACCGGTTTGGCCTGCCAAACGGATTGTGACGATCGGGCCGTCTTTTAGCCAGACGCTCACCGCGTCAGCTTGAGGTTTGCGTTTGCGAATGCCGCCGACAGCGTCTGGTAGC
Source organism: Planctomycetales bacterium (assembly GCA_020050375.1). Taxonomy (GTDB): domain Bacteria; phylum Planctomycetota; class Planctomycetia; order Planctomycetales; family Planctomycetaceae; genus SIAF01. Next base: position 585 of record JAGVKR010000207.1, on the reverse strand, counting down.
CGACGTCGCACGCTTCCTCGAACTTCATGGATGTGAAACATTCGATGGCGAGGGCGCCCTCGAATTTGGCCTTTCCCAGGGCGGCGACGATCGGCGTGTAGTCGAACTCTCCCTGGCCCGGAATGTGGTGCTCCCATTTCGGGTACTTGCCGACGTGGTCTTTGAGGTGGACGTGGCGGATGCGGCTCCCGAACCGCTCGACGAACCCGACCGGATCGATTCCCATCACCGCCAGATACGACGGATCGAAGTTGACGCCGAACGACTTCGACCCGACGTCGTCGAACAGCCGCGCCAAATCGTCGGACGTCTTGACGATCCAGGTCGGCCAGGGCCCCACGTCGATCGCCAGCGCCACGTGCTTCGCGTCCCCATGCGCGGCCGCCTTCTGGATGGCAGGGACGACGCGATCCCAGAGCTCTTTCTCGTTGTCGTCTTTGCCCGGCCCCCCGAGGTGAAACGTCACGACGTCGCCTCCCAGCTCCGACGCGAGATCGATGCTGGCCGCGAGGTCGAGCGCTTTCGGTCCCGTGAGCGACCGTGTCAGCTCGGCATGCGTCACGATCGCCTCGACGCGCAGTTTGT
>JAGVKR010000191.1 GCA_020050375.1 Planctomycetales bacterium | reverse complement strand
TCCGCGGCGGGCAGGTGATCGGCGCCTCGTCGAAAGACGGCACGCGCGTCGAGCACGACCCGGTGACCGTGCAGGACTTTTTCAGCTCGATCTGCAAGTCGCTCAAGGTCGACCCGACCCGCGAAAACATGAGCCCCATCGGCCGCCCGCTGAAAATCGTCGACGGCGGCCAACCCGTCGCCAAGCTGTTCGGGTAGCGTTCGTAGCACCGCCTTCAGGCGGTCGTGCACGAACCGCTTTCCCCACGCGCACGTCACAGAACCTCGGGTGCCACGGCCAGCGACCAGCGGGAGTCGGCCGTGCGAGAGTCTCGGTGCATACCCTGCCGGTGGCCTTGACCTCCTCAGACATCAGGGTTCTGTCAGGAACAACAGGCCCCATCACCTCTCCGGCCGATGTTGGCCTTTGCGCGAATCGGCAAATCGGGGACCATTCGCCCGCGTACGGATCGGCGATTTTGGAACCTGCCAGTCCCTGGAGCATCGGTCATGCGCAGATTGTTTGCATCTTGGGGACGACTCAATGTGATCGTCGTTTGGTTTGCGCTCGGCCTCGCGTCAGCGACGGCTTGCAGCGACGAGCGGATTCCTGCGGAACGACGGCTGCCTCCCGACGTCACGTATTTCGCGGCCGTTCGGAACGTCCCCAGGTTTTCCGAACTGGCACGGAAGACGGCGTCTGGCAGTCTTTGGCAAGATCCGCAGTTCCTCGACTGGCCGATCGACGGGCGGGAAGTGACTCTTCGGCAGGTGCGCGATCCGCAGTTGGAAATCTTCCGCGAGTTGATCGAAAACTCGTATGGCATTCGGGCCGATGCGATCCACCAGCTCATCCAGGGCGATTCCGCCGCCGCGGCGTACCATGCTGAGAAACTTGAGTCGAACTACGTCTGGATGTTCGATCTCGGAGACAAGGCCGCGGAGATCGCCGACAAAAGAGAATGGCTGGCGACCTGGCTCCGCGACGAAACGGCACGCGTGACGGAAACGACAAGAGGGGGAACACGTTGCCTGACATTCGAGTCGGGCAAACCGCCGTCGACCCTTCAAATTCACCGACTCGCCTGCTTCACCAAGGACTCATACCTGGTCGTCGCGACCAGTGTCGACCTGCTCGACCAGGTTCTGGAGCGGTGGGATGGAAAGCACGCCGAGACGCTCGCCGGTGACGAACGGTTTCGGATGATCGAACAGCGGTCGCGCGCGGAAGCAGGCGGCCACGAAGGAATGTCAATCTGGTATTCTCCGGAGAACCACCCTGGGGGGTTCTTCGAGGCTCCCCTTTTGTCGGATCAATTTGTATTTTTGACGCTCCAAAAAAACGCTCACGACGATTCCGACGTGTGCTCGGAATGTGCCATGCCGCGAGGCGGCAGCCGTTTCCTGGTTCAAATCGCGGTCGGTGGTCTCGTTCAACCCGCCACAGAGGGATGCGATATCGTGCGGCGTACGACGGCGTGCCGCCCTGCGCCGAAGCGGGCGGAATCGCGCGCTCCTGCCGGATCGAAAGGCGAATCGATTCCCGGCGACGATTCGGACTCGGCCGAACAAGATCCCTGGCCTCGGCCGGCCGTGCTTGAGCAACTGCTCCTCCCCGAGAGCCCGCTCGCCCCACCCTGCTGGATTCGCGGCAATGTTCAACGCCTCTGCGGTTTTTGCCTGCATCTGCGTCCATTCACGCGTGCCGCGTTTCCCGGACAGTGGGGTGCCACCATCGGCAGCCGCCGCGATATCTTGAGCGAGTTCCAGCGATTTGTGCGTCTCGGCGACCGGAAAGGCAAAGAGGAATACACGACCGCACTGATCGAGGCGCTGACGGGCACATCCTGGCTGATTGACCTTCCGCCGGAGGGGAATGCCAAGAACGAACCGACGATCATGCTCGCCGTCGCCATCAGGGACGAGCCTCAATTGCAACGAATCCTGGAGCAGCTTGTGTCGGCGAAACTGGTCGTGCAATCAAAAGAGACCGTAGCCGGGCAACCAGTTTGGCAAGTCGTCGAGGAGCGCGGCTGGTTCTGGACGCGCAAAGAGCTGAGCGAGACGCGAATGACAATCGCTCACGGGCATCTGTTGCTCTGCAAATCGATCGAAGCGCTCAGGAATATGGCCGAGGCCGACACGACACAGACGGCGATCGCCGACCATCCGGAATACAGCGCGTTGATGAAGCGCATTCCGAAATCAGCCTGGGTCGTGGAATTCGCGCGGGCCCAGACGACGGCTGAATTCTGCCGGGAACACCTGTCCTTATCCGATACGGCGCCGGCGGCGGTCAACAACAACGCCGATGTCTTCGCGAAATACCTCCTGCCGGAAGCGAGTTACCTCGAGATCGACGACACGACCGTGCGGAAGACGCATTTCGAGCTCCGCGTTGCGAAGTGACGCGAATCTGTCAGCAGACAGCCGCGCTGGCAGGCCCGTGGCCCTCATTCGCTGATCGACGGAACATCAATCCCCAGCGCCGTGGCGAGGGCGATCTGATGGTCCTGCTCTTCGACGAGGATTTCGCGGATTTGCTCGGCGATTGAATACTCCCCGAGCGACTCGCATTGCCGAACACGCGCGCGATAGTTGCGGATCGTCTCTGTCTCGTTGTCGAGGTCGAAACGCAACATCTCTTCGGCCTTCTCCGAGATCTTCACCGGCTTGGGAACGGCGACCGGCATGCCCCCCAGGTAATCGACTTGCTTGGCGATCACAATCGCGTGCCGCAGCTCTTCCGTGGCGTGTTTTTCGAGCTCTTTCGCGATCGCCATATACTGCGCCCCTTTCAGCACCTGCGAATAGACGACATAGGCGATGATCGCCTGGTATTCGCGGGCCAGGTCCTCATTCAACAGTTTGATCAAGCCGGCACGTGTCGTTTCCGTCTTTCGCGAACCCGCAGATTTATCATTCGCCATGGCATGTTCCTGATTTGAGTTACGAAGTTGTCCGCCGGACCAGGTTCCCGTTTTCCGCCGATCGCGCTGGATTTCATGGCCGGGTCTCAACCAGATTGGCCGCGAATCAACCAGCGCGCGGTCGATTTGTGGCCAACCCGTCTGAAAATAGGACGATCGTACGATCGTCTTGCGACGAATCTCTCGTGCTCTCACCGAATGCACTCGCCGTGCCAAAAGAGGAGTGCTCGTTCCACCCCGAGCCAAAGGCGAGGAGCCCTGAGTGGAAGCGACGCCGAACGGGTCGCCGATGGCTCCCGGTTAAACTTGAAGGGCAGCACGCTCGGGAAGTCATGCCCGGCTACTTGACGCCGGCGTTCGCGGCCGCTTGCGGGTCGACGCGGCGCAAGGCATTGGC
>JAGVKR010000255.1 GCA_020050375.1 Planctomycetales bacterium | reverse complement strand
TGCGACGACCCAACCGCGTCAGGTCGACGGCGACGTTGGACGCGCAGCCGCCGATGGCCAGCGAGATTCCGTCGGTCATCACCAGTCCGCCAGCCGGAGGCATGGAAGGGGCTGGCGCGCAGACGAAGTCGGCCACGACGATCCCGACGCACAGACAGTCGCAGCCGCTCACACCGGTTTCCTTTCCAGAACGTAAAGCGCGTTCTCTGCTCGCAAATTGGGGGCCCAGGCCCCCTCGACGGCATTCCCGCCGATCATCGCCAACTCGCGAACGATGTGCCCTCCCACGACCTCCACCAGAGCCCGAAAATCGTTGATCGACATGAAATGCAGATTCGGCGTGTCGTACCACTCGTAAGGGAGGGCCTCGGTTTTTGGCGCCGATCCCCACAGCAGAAGCCCCAGTCGAACGCGCCAGTGGCCGAAGTTCGGCACGACGACCAGCGACTGCTTCGCCACGCGCAACATTTCGTGCAGGATGACGCGAGGATGCCGAACCTGCTGCAGCGTCTTGCTCAGTACGGCGAAATCGAACGACCGATCGGGAAAGCCAGCGAGGCCGCGATCGAGGTCGGCGCACACGACCGGCACCCCATTTTGCAGAGCGCCCACGATCTGCCGCCGATCGAGCTCGATCCCCTGCACCGACGCCCCGTGCGTGTCGCGCAGGCGCTTGAGCAGACGTCCGTCGCCGCACCCCAGATCGAGCACCCGGCTGCTGGGGGGAATCTGCGCGATGATCGTTTCGTCGGTCATGCTGGCCAGCGGATCGGGCATGCAGTAACGCCGATCGGGCCGTTCACGAGTAATCGCTTGCATGAAACTCCTGTACTCCGCACTCCGCACTCCGAATTTCAATCCAACACTCGGCTGCGCCTCACGGCTAAACGGCTGTTTGATCTGTGCTTTCGTTTTGTTCACCGACGTCTCTCAGATCCCCTCACCACAGTGCCTGCGGGCCTCCATGTACGTCTGCTCCAGAAACGGCTGGAGCAATTCCTGCAGCGGTTCGACTTCGAGCAGGAACGAATCGTGTCCGAAGGGACTGGTCAATTCGACGAATGATACGTGGCGCCTTGCCGCTACGAGCGCATCAACCAGCTCGCGGCTCTGGATCGTTGGAAACAGCCAGTCGGTGGTGTAGGAGGTGATCAGGAACCGAGCCTCGGTGCGGCCCAGGGCTCGTTCCAGCGTACCGTAGCTTTTCTCCAGGTCGAAGTAATCCATGGCGCGGGTCAGATACAAATAGCTGTTGGCATCGAACCGCTCGACGAAACGGCTTCCCTGATGGTGCAGGTAGCTTTCGATCTGAAACTCGGTCTCGTGCAGCAACTCGTAGGCGAAATGATCGCCGTGCTGCAAACGGCGGCCGAATTTCTTCTCGATCGACGCCTCGGACAGGTACGTGATGTGGGCCACCATGCGGGCCAGCCCCAGCCCATGATCCGGGCCGACGGGCTGGTCGTAATAGTCGCCGCTATGGAAATTCGGATCGGTCCTGATCGCCCGCCGGCCGACACAATTGAAGGCAATCCCCTGCGCCGTCAGGCGCGCTGCCGAAGCGAGGCAAACGGCGGCTCGAATTTGACCCGGAAATTGCGCCGCCCAATCGAGGACCTGCATCCCTCCCAGGCTCCCGCCGATCACCGCCAGCAGCTTCTCGATCCCGAGGTGGCGCACGAGCGCCGAGTGCACCTGCACAAAGTCGCCGACGGTCAGAAACGGAAACTGCGATCCAAAGGGCTTTCCTGTTTTGGGGTCGATGCAATTCGGGCCGGTGGTTCCCTGGCACCCGCCGAGCACGTTGGCACAAATCACGAAATAGCGATTGGTGTCGAGGCCTTTCCCCGGCCCGACCAGCTCGTCCCACCAGCCCGGCTTGCGGCTGGTGGGGGCGTGCCGACCGGCGACATGCGCGTCTCCCGTAAGTGCGTGGCAGACAAATATGGCGTTGTCCCGCTCGCGTGAGAGCTCGCCGTATGTCTCGTAGGCGACGCGCACCGGGCCCAGTTTGGCGCCCGTGACGAGCGTCATTTCATGAGGCGGCTCGAACAGCGTCGCGAACTGCGTGCTGACGATCCCCACCGACGTCGCGTCGACGCGCGTCGCGTCGACCCATTCGATTGATTCCGGTGTTGCGACCTCGGTCGACATGGGGAAGGCTTGAGGCTTGGGGCTTGGGGCTTGAGACGTGGGGCTTGAGGTAAGTGAACTGAGCGAGGCCTGCGGCCTCGACACTTCTTCCTCAAGTCTCAGGTCTCATGTCTATTTTCCAACAACTCCAAAAAACGACCGACCCGGCGTTCGACAACATCCAGACTCTTGTTCCAGAAGTCAGGTTCGCTCAAGTCGTAGCCAACTGTCGATTGTACCGCCGGCTCGGTCTCCATGCAGCCTGTTGCCAGCAGCAATTGTCGATATTGCTCGGGAAAACCCTCTCGGGCGTCGGCCCCGAGGGCATAGAGCCCCGTCGACAGGAGATAACCAAAGGTATACGGGAAATTGTAAAACGGCAGGCCGCTAATATAAAAGTGCAGCTTCGAGACCCAGAAATCGGGATACCAGCCGTCGCCGGCCAACCCGTCGAGATACGCTTCCTTTTGAGCGGCCAGCATCAGTTCCGAGAAGCGTGCGGCGGAGAGCTCGCCATTGGCCCGCTCCTGATGAAACCGGTCTTCGAACAGGAACCGGGCGTGAATGTTCATCAGATAGGCAACTGCGTCGCTCAGCATGTGGTCGAGAATCGCCAGCTTTTCGCTCCGCGAAGGAGTCTCGCGCAGCCTCTGTTCGGCGAGGACCGCTTCGGCGAACGTCGAAGCGGTCTCGGCGAGATTCATCGGGTAATCCTGTAGAAACAGCGGCTGCTCACGGAGGATCCACGAATGGTAAGCGTGCCCCAATTCGTGCGCCAGCGTGGAGACGTTGTCGTGCGTGTTGGTGAAAGTCATGAACACGCGCGATTGTTTTTTTGACGGAAAGCCCGTGCAAAAGGCTCCCTGTCGCTTCCCACCGCGGTTTTCGGCCTCGACCCAGCCGCCCGTGAGCGCGTGCCGGGCGAACTCGCCCAATTCGGGGCTGAAGCCGGCAAACGTGCGGGTCACGAGCTGGGCCCCCTCGTCGTAACCGATTTCGGACTTTCCGCCGCCTTCGTCGATCTGAGGAAGCGGCGCCTGCGTGTCGTACCAGGAGAGTTTTTCCAAACCCAGGAGGCGGGCCTTGGCGGCGAGATATTTGAGCAGCACCTGCTTGCGGGCCGAAACGACCGACCACATCGTTTCCAGCGTCTCACGCCGCATGCGATTGCGGTGGAGCGGCATCGCAAGGTGGTCTTTGAGCTGCAATCGTCGATAAAGCGTCAGTCGCGTGCCGGCGATGTGATTCAGGGCGTCGGCGCAACTGTCGGCGATTCCCTTCCAGGCTTTGTCGGTGGCAAAGAAGTTATTTTGCCGCACGGTGCGCTCGGCCGAGTCGAATCGAATCTGCCCGGGAGACTTCTCGACAACCTCGCCTTTTTCCATGACGCGGATCCGCAGGTCGCCCGAGAGGCGATCGTAGAGGCGCCCCCAGGCATGGATTCCGTCGACACCCAGGTCGGCGGCCAGAGTTTCTTCGCCTTTAGGGAGCCGCATCTGCGCATTGCGGCGACGCTGCACGAGAAAGAACCGGTTCTGCTTCAGCCAGTCGTCGCTGTCGACGAAGGCCTTGAAGCCGTCGTCGCTCGCTTCGCGGAAGGCGAACTCGACGTTGGTCGCCATCCGCTCGCGCAATGGGTCGAGTGCCGACAGGGCCGCCTCGATCTGTCGGAAGTGCTTGTTCCCCGCATCAGCCGCGGCATGACAACCGATGAACGAGAGCAGATCCCCGCCGAGCGCTTCGAGCCGCTCGAATTCGCGAAGAAAATTCCCCCAGGGTGTCCATGCGGTTCCTGTCGACGACAACGGAGGAAGCTGTTCCGAACGATCGGCGAGCGCGGTGAGCGACTGGCTGAACTGTTCGAGGACGGCGGCGAATTCCGTGCTGTCCGGGCGGGGAAGAAGGGAATCGAGGTCCCAGTTCAGCGGATATGTTGGCATCGATGCTCTCAATCAATTCGGCGTGTTATCGGTGCTCTGACCGCAATGCTCTGCCGGGAAGCGGTCCTTCGAAATCGTGCAGCGCGACTCCGTCGCGCACGATCGGGACGCCGTTGACCAGCACGTGCTCGACGCCGACGGAAAACTGGTGCGGGTCGGTGTAGGTCGCCAGATCGGAAGAGCG
>JAGVKR010000150.1 GCA_020050375.1 Planctomycetales bacterium | reverse complement strand
GGTGCGGCTTCAGCCTGCGGCTTCACCGGTGCCGGGGGCGATTCGGCCTTCGGTCCGCATCCGGACATGGTGCACGCGAGAACGAGAAGAGCTCCGAAGCAGGCACAGTCGTGTCGGGACGGCATAATCGATGGGCACATTTTCTGAGGGAAGGATGTCAGCGACAGACCTGATTGTTGCCGTTGCTGAGCCGTTTTCAAGGGATAGCGCCCCCCCGAATCCTCATCCGTTCGCTTGGACGGCTGCCCGTGCGTCGAACGCAATCAGAATTCTCCGAGTGATTCCCCGTGCTGTCACGGCACCTGCCGGGCCGGTTTGTGCCCGAACTCGCGGTCGACGAACTCATACGCCTCCCGGCGCATCTCGTTCGGGAAGTCGTGTTCGCAGTCGGGATAGCGGACCTGCAGCCGATCGGCGGCGTGGTGCAGATCGTAGACCGACTTTGCCATCGGAATCGCCTTGCGGACTCCCGCCACGGTGAAATTCGCGTCGCGCTCGGGAAACACCGAGAAGAAGGCCCGCGGGGCGAGCGCCGCCACGACTTCGTAGAAATCGAACGGAACGCAGTTCGGATCGAGTCCGTAATCGTCCTTCAAGCGCGGTATGTAGTGATCGCTCGTCCAGACGGCGATTTTGCCTTGATTGCCATCAGGCGGTCTCGCGCATTGATCGACAGTTGGATGTTCTCTAGAATGTCATAGGAGCGACGGACGCTCCGCCCCTTTCTCCAGACCGATCGGATCCGTGTCTCCGTGTCAAAAGATGTGCTCCAGTCCGACCTGTGCGCTGAGCGCTTGAAGGCTCTCAGCGAGCCTCTGCGGCTACGGATTGTCGATGCCCTGCGGAGCGGTCCGATGAACGTGGGTGATCTGGCCGCCTTGCTCGAGGTGGAAGTCGTGACGCTCTCGCACCACCTGGGGATCCTGCGAAACGCCAATCTGCTGGAAAAAGAGCGGAAGGGGCGGTTCATCAGCTACCGCCTCTCCCCCGACGTTTTCCAACGCGGGGCAGCCGCGAAGACCAGCGAGCATTTCGACCTGGGTTGCTGCCGGCTGGAAGTTCCCAGAGCGAAGTAGGGCGGGAATGTCGAATGTCGAAATCCGAATGTCTAATGAAACCCGAAACTCGAAAATGTCAAAAGGCTGCGGCTTTTTTGACTTTTTAGTTTTTGACTTTCATTAGACATTCGGATTTCGACATTCTGACATTCCCACACGCTCACGCCGAGCGCACGGCGACAAAGTCAGCCATATCCTCAAGCAATTGCCGGGCGGGCGAATCGGGCAATGACGCCAATTGCTCGCGGGCCGAAACGGTGAATTCGTCGGCGCGATCGCGGGCGTACTGCAACGAGCCGCGGCTTTCGAGCAGCGGGAGCAGCGTGGCGCGCGTATGCGGCGAGGGGTGAGCCAGCAGCTCGCGGAGCGTCTCGACTTCGGCCGGCGACGACTGCGCGAGTAGGTGGATGATCGGCAGCGTCAGCTTCTGTTTCTGCAGGTCGGTCCCCAGCGATTTGCCGGTTTTGCTCTCGGTTCCGACGACGTCGAGCAGGTCGTCGGCGATCTGAAAGGCGATGCCCAGCGCCCGCCCAAAACCGTCGAGTGCTTCGCAGGTGGAGCGCGGCGCCCCGGCGTAATGCGCTCCCAGAAAGCAGGACACGGCGCACAATTCGGCCGTCTTGGCCTCGATGATGTCCAGATACTGCCTTTCTGAAAGCGAGAGATTGCCCCGGTCGGCGACCTGCGCCATTTCTCCTTCACAAACAACATTGGTCGCCCGGCCGATCATTCGGCAGGCGGTGGCGTCTCCCAGGCTGCTCGTGAGGTGGAACGCGTGCGTGAACAGATAGTCTCCCAGGAGCACGCTGGTTTCGTTGCTCCAGCGCGAATTGACTGTGGCGACGTGCCGGCGGGTTGTGGCTTCGTCGAGCACGTCGTCGTGCACGAGGGTCGCCGTGTGGATCATTTCGACGACCGCGGCAAGAACCAGGTGCGCTTGCTCGATTCCGCCGCACGCCTGGGCCGAGAGCAGTACGAGCATGGGCCGCAGCCGCTTGCCACGGTAGCTGGTCAGGTGCGCGAGCACTTCTCCCACGAACGGATGGCCGCTCTCGATTTCGGCGAGGAACACCTGCTCGACTTCCCGCAGGTCGTGTCCGATCAGGTCCTGAACGCGGGCCAACAGCACCTTGGCGCCTGCGTTTCCCGCAATCTCTTCGTGCATCATACACCGTTCGGGAAGTCTCCCCGCCCGTTGCCACGGGCAGGCTTTGGGAATCGGATCACTTGTTTTCGCTCGGACGAACGTACTGTCCGGATTTTCCGCCTGATTTCTCGAGCAGGTCGAACGGACCGAGCGACATGCTTCGATCGAGCGACTTGCACATGTCGTAAATCGTCAGGGCGGCGACGGTCACGGCGGTCAGGGCCTCCATCTCGACTCCGGTGCGGGCCTCGACGGTCACGGTCGACTCGATTCCGACGGTGCGGCTGTCGAGAACTTCGAAGCTCAGCACCACGCTGTCGAGTCCCAGCGGATGGCAGAGCGGGATCAATTCTGCGGTCTTCTTGGCCGCCAAGATGCCGGCCAGACGGGCCACTTCGAACACGTCTCCTTTGGCGATCCGCCGATCGACGATCGACTGGAGCGTCTCGGGCGACATGGTGACCCGACCGCCGGCTCGAGCCAGCCGCCGGGTGACCGGCTTGGAGCCCACGTCGACCATTCGACTGGCGCCGGAGTCGTCAAAATGGGTCAAGGCAGACATGTCACAGACAATTGAGGAATCAGGAGTTACGGCAATGCTCCCCACGGACGCTTGGTCTGAAAACTCATCGACCGACCCAGGGAACATCATTCGTGCCAGTGAACTTATGGTCGGCGGCGGCAAATGTCAACGAGTCACAATGTTCGGCACAGACGCTGGGGTTAAGTCCTCCGACGAACGTCCGGCTAGTCTTAAAACCGCAGCGAACACGGCGGATTAACGAATCCGGTAAAGTCCGGCGAGCATGACGTTCTGCCGGCGGACGGCAGCGACCATTCGGTTGGCATCGAGCGGTCCGCGATACTCG
>JAGVKR010000459.1 GCA_020050375.1 Planctomycetales bacterium | reverse complement strand
GGAGTGAGCATCCGCACGCGCCAGGCGCACTGCCTGTCGAGCTTCGTTCAGAACGTCTGAACGTTTCGGTTGTATAAACGGCTGCGCACAATCTGTGTTGGCTTGAGCCAACACGATACAACGTCTCGTGTGGACTGAAGTCCACACTACAAAACCTTCACTCAATTTCAGCGATGCTTTTCAATCACCGCTTCCTGCTCGGCGAGCTTCAGGTCGGCGTCGACCATCATGCGGGCCAGTTCGCGAAACGCCACTTTCGGCCGCCAGCCGAGCTTCTCGCGAGCTTTCGTTGCGTCGCCGCGAAGCAGGTCGACCTCAGACGGGCGGTTGAACTGCGGATCGATCACGACCGATTTTTTCCAGTCGAGCTCGAGATAGCCGAACACCTCGTCGAGAAACTCGCGGACCGAATGCGTCTCGCCGGTCGCGATCACGTAATCGTCCGGCTCGTTTTGCTGAAGCATGAGCCACATCGCTTCGACGTAGTCGCCGGCGAAGCCCCAGTCGCGGCACGCATCGAGGTTGCCGAGCCGCAGCTCGTGCGCGAGGCCCAGCTTGATCCGCGTGGCGGCGCGGGTGATCTTGCGGGTGACGAACGCCTCGCCGCGTCGGGGCGATTCGTGATTGAAGAGGATCCCGTTGCAGGCGAACATCCCATACGCTTCGCGGTAGTTGACCGTCTGCCAGTAAGCGTAAACCTTGGCGCAGGCGTACGGGCTGCGGGGATGAAACCGCGTCTGCTCGGTTTGCGGAGTCTCCACCGCTTTGCCGAACATCTCGCTCGACGACGCCTGATAGAACCGCACCTGGCGGCCGGTCCGCGCCTGATGGTGGCGGATCGCTTCGAGCAGACGGAGCGTCCCCAGGCCGGTCACCTCGGCCGTGTACACCGGCAGCTCGAACGAAACCTTCACGTGGCTCTGCGCGCCCAGGTGATACACCTCGGCGGGAGCAACCTGATCGATCACCGCCGAGAGGTTGGTCCCCTCTCCCAGGTCGGCGTGATGCGTCGTGACGCGCGGATCGACCGGCAGGCCGAACGAATGCGTGGGTGCCAGCCCATGGACGACATACCCTTTGTCGAGCAACAGCGTCGACAGGTACGAGCCGTCCTGTCCGGTGACGCCGGTGATCAGGGCGACGGGCGGGGACGAAGTGCGCGAAGAAGGCAAGCTGTGCTCCAGTGGGATTTTTGTTTCGGTCCTGCGGAAGAAGAGCGACAAACGCGATCGATGTCCGGCGCCACCGGCCCGAGCTTCGGCCTCTCCGCCGGCCAATCGGTTTCGTCGGATCTCCCCAATCCAGTGTAGCTCGCAGCCGTGGGAAGAAAACCATCGAGTCCGACCGCGGAGCCTTGGCACAGATTGCCGCGGGTGTGTAGCAAGCAATCCCGGCACTCGTGCGTTTTGATATTGCGCTATTCCGACAGTCCTCAAGGGGGGGCAGGGGGGGTGGCGAATGTCACGCGACAGACCCTGGTTGCCAAGCTCCGCTTGGCGACCCGCCTTTTCGAAGCTCCCGTTTCGTGTGTCGATCGCACGCGGGATTTGCCGCAGAGGGTTCACGGCACGCGCAGCGGAGCTGCGAACGAGGTGTGCCCAAGCGGAGCTTGGGCAGGAGGGAATGCATGACCTACGCCTGATCCCGAAAGTTCGCGTCAAAGAAATGTCATTTCAAATCCACCGTCATTTCCTCTGTCTTCATGCGGACAATCTCGACCGTTTGCTTGCCGCCGGAGAAGGCGGCAAACAAGTGGTTGCCGTGCTCGAAGACGTGGGGGTAGTCGACGCGGCGGCCCCCGATCAGGTAGCCCATTTTCGTGAACGTGACTCCGTCGTCGCTGAGGGAAAGGACCAGCGGATCGCGCTTCTTCGGGTTCGCGTTGGAAACCAAAACATACCGACCGTCACGCAGCCGCACGCCGTGCATCTTCGATGTGGCGTCGGGGAAATTGCTTTTCTCGGGAGGGGTCCATGTCCGCCCATGGTCAGCCGAGAACGAACGGAACAGGTAGCCGCTATGGCGATTGTCGCGGAAGAGGGCCAGCAGGCGGTTGTCGGGGAGGACCCACCAGTGCGGCTCTTCGGCCGCCAGTGCGCTGCTCGTCCCCAGCACCGGAAACGATTCCCACTGGTCGATCGCCTCGACACCCCCCACCAGAAAATGGACGCCGGTTTTTTGGTAATCCCAGGTCCGCCGGGACATCATCCACCGCCCGTCGGGCAGGCGGTCGGGGGGAAAGTTATTGATCGTGTTCTTCGAGACGAGCTGTTGCTCGCCCCAGTTTTTTGTTTCGGGATTCCAGCGAAAGGCATAGAGCGCCAGGCTCGGACCGAAGAAACCAGCGGCTTCGTCCAAAGACGTCAGGGCCAACAGCTCGCCGTTCCGCTGCCAGAAACCGCGCGCGATCCAGCGAAAACCTTTGTCGGTGCGCGTCCCGTGGAATTCCGACTTCGGGCCCGAACCGGGCGGCTCGGGGGTCAGCCAGTCGGGCTTCGACCAGGTGCGGCCATCGGCGCTCGTCGCGTATTTGACGCGCTGGCCGACGCGATCTTCCACCCCCGGTCCGTCGCTCCACATGATCCAGAACTGATTGCGATCGAAAGCGAAATAGTTGTGCTGGTTGACTCCGCCGCGCGTCTTATCGACCAGGTTGAGATCGCCCCCCGGCACGCGGACGTCGCTGATGACGATGTGCTCCCCGCGCAGACGGGGCAGCTTGTCGAAGTCGATCGCGTGCGTATCGGCGGGAACCCAGTCTCCGGCCAGCATCGGCGGCGCTTTCTTTTCGCGCCCATGGTTTGTCACCTGGCCCTGCTTGAGCAATTCGTGCTGCAGGTCGGCGATGGCCACGTTGCGGGGGGGGACGGCCTGCCGAATCGCCAGATCGGCAGCCGTGCCCGCGGCCTGCCCCAGCGCCATCCAGGTCGGTTCCATTCGAATGCTGGAGTAGGCAACGTGCGTTGTGCTTGCCGCCACGGGGACAATCAGGCCGTCCACCTGTTCCGGAATCATGATCCGATACGGAATTTCGTAGGGGCGCGTGATGTGGTCGAGCACTCCCAGATAGCCTTCGAGGACTTTCGTATCCCCGGGCTGCCGCCGGCGGCAGGGAAAGCTGTCGATCGGAAACTCGCCGACGGCGACGCTATCGGGATGCTGGCGCGGCCGCCGATCGTCGCCCGTACCTGTGATATCGTGCTCGGTGAGGGTGTACATCCCCTTCAAGCGTCGTCCTTCCCGGACGTAAAGCTGAAAGGGGAAGTGATCGTGGTCCTCAAATTCGTCTTTGGGCAGATGCAGCTCGCGGGCGAGCCGGCGATGATCGGCCGGCACTTGTTCATCATTCTGCAGAAACCAGAGGAGACCCAGCGCGAGCTGGCGGTGCTGGTCGTAGATTTTTTGGCGCGTGGGCTCGTCGCCGGGAATATAGCCCCGGTTCAACTCGACGAAGGGAAATCCGAGCGGACGCGGGTTGATGTTCACATCGGTCTTGTGATTGGGCAGCGGCGTGACCGAAAGGGCCCGCACCAGCGTGCCGAAGTGAGCGGGATTGTAGCCGCGCCCCGGCTTGTAGTTTTTCGGGGCGTCCAAACGGCCCGACTTCAAATCGTCGAAGTAGCCCAGATAATTCCGGCGATCGTAACCGGCTGGGGGCGCTGTGAGTGGGGCGGCGTTGGCGGGGTCGGTGGTCAGACAGAGCCTGAACGTGTAAGCCGGCAGCCGGTCGTCCCCCTCGCCGGTCGTCCCGGGGAGAAACTGCTGCGCGTCGTAGTCGAAATAGACGACACCCGCGTGCGGTTCGTGGAATTCGCTGCGCGCTTCACGTCCGAGTCGAAACCCGGCCCCCGCAGCGGCATACAGATCGCCTTCGTATGTCGCATCGACGAAGATCTGGCCGGTCAGCGTTTGGCGCGTGTTGGATTTTTGCTCGACGATCTCGATGCCGGTCAGCCGCCGGTCCTGAACCTTCGCGCCCGTCAGGCGCCAACCGCGGAGGACGGTGATGCGAGATTGCTCGGCCAGCATCGCATCGAGAACGCGTTCCGCGACCGAGGGTTCGTAATAATAGCCCTGCTGACAGAGGCGCACGTTCTCGTGGTCGCGACCGTATTTTTGAATGTAGTCATCGTGGACGCGGCGGGTGAACTCAAGGAACAGTCCGCCGATCTTTTCGCGATGCTCGACATCGCTTTTCCCAAGGCCGCTGGTCATCATCCCTCCGAGGTGGGCGTGAGACTCGATCAGGATGACCGAACGGCCGGCGCGTCCCGCCGACAGTGCCGCCGCAATCCCGCCGGGCGTTCCACCGACGATTACGACCTCGGCCGGTCCATGCGGGGGTGCGGTCGCCGCGACGGGAGCATCAGCCCAGGCGCGGTTCACGGCCGCCACAAAACACAGCCCCATTGCCAACACGGTCATCGAGCGCACGAGAGAGCTCCTCATTGGGACGAACGCCGAAGTCGAGACTGGAAATCAGAAATGGATTTCGCGACGCAGCACAGCAGAATACCCGAACGGAAATCGTCGAGCGAGGGATCAGCAAAAGCTCCGCGCCGGCGGAGCCCTGCCGGATTTGCGATCTGCGGCTGTCGCGTGTACCGTGGCAGTCTGGAAATGAACTCCACAAACGGCCCGCGGTGATGTCATGATCAGACAGTTTCGACGGCACTTCGTCGTGTTGGTTTGTTTATCGATCATAGGCTCCACGGCGTGCCTGCGGGCCGAGGAGATCGTGCCGGTTCGTTCGTCGGTCGAAGGGCAGCCGCTGGCGGCGAATGTGGTGCGTGTCATCGACACGCTGCGGCTGATCGGGGCTCCGCTGAATGCGGAGCTTGAAACGGCGCTGGCGAAGGCTGCCAAGCAGCGGGATGTGAAGCGGCTGCAGGAGCTGCTCGATCCGCAGGTGCTGTTTGTCGTCTCGCTCAATCCGGAAGTCCGCGTCAAGGTCTCTCGCGGGCCGGCGAAGGGGGTGCTGCAGCAAGGAGGCTTCACGCCCGTGCTGATCAAGGTCCTCAACGACAGCACGGTCGCCGATCCCCTGCGGATCGTCAGCCCGCAGTCGGGACCGGTCTATTCAGGGGCCGCCCTGAACATCCTCAAGCGACAGGCCCAGACCGAATTGAACATCGACGAGAACAAAAGCGGGGCGACCGACCGCTTTCTGCAGACGGAAATGCTCACCGCCCCCCCGATGACCAAACCGCTCAGCGGGCTGGAAGTCGAATACGCCATCGCCCTGATCTACAGCAGCGACGCGGGCCGCCGGGAAGCGACGATCGGGTTCGACGTCGGCGGCGGGAACCAGGACCTGGGGTTCCGCGGCGAAACGCCGGTGCTCTTCGACGTCTGCCCGGCCCGCGCGGTGCCGCTCTCGATCCACGACAGTGACGGCGCGGCGACGGTGGCTTCGCTCACGATTCGGGATCGGCAGGACCGGGTCTTTCCGCCGCAGGTCAAACGGCTGGCCCCCGACTTTTTCTTCCAGCCGCAGATCTACCGGGCCGATGGCGATCTCGTCCTCCTGCCGCCGGGGCGGTATGTCGTCGAGTCCAATCGCGGGCCCGAGTATCGCAGCCTGCGTCAGGATGTCACGATTCCGGCCGAGGGAAACGGGAAAATCGACATCACCCTCAAGCGCTGGATCGACCCGACGCAGTTCGGGTACTACTGCGGCGATCACCACATCCACGGGGCCGGCTGCTCGCATTACGAATCGCCGACGCAGGGGGTGACGCCCGAAGACATGTTTCTGCAGGTGAAGGGGGAAGGGCTGCACGTCGGCTGCGTGCTGACGTGGGGGCCGTGCTTCGATTTTCAGCGGCAATATTTCGCCCCGACGGCCGCCACGATCAGCGAGCCGAAGACAATCCTCAAGTACGACTTGGAGATCAGCGGTTTCGGCTCGCAGGCGCTGGGGCATGTCTGCCTGCTGAACCTGCAGGATCAAACCTATCCGGGATCGGACGGGACGAAGACCAAAGGCTGGCCGACGTGGACTGTGCCCGTGCTGCGCTGGGCCAAGGAGCAGGGGGGGGTGACGGGCTATCCCCATTCGGCCCTGCATGTCGACGCCCCGGCCGCCGCGGCGTGGCTGCTCAGTCGGCACGATCAGGATAACGACCAGCGCCTGAATAAGGACGAAGCCCAAGCCGCGCTGTTGCCGAAGCCGATTGCCAAAATCGACGACGACCGCGATGGCTTTCTCACGGCGGCCGAGTTGACGGCGGCCAGCGATCGCGGCGCTGATGAGCTCCCCAATCTGAGTTTGCCTTCAATGAAAGGGGGCGGGGCGATGGAGATCGTGGTCAGCACGCCGGAAGGTGTGTGCGATTTCATCAGCGCCATGAACACGGCCCGGATTCCCGAATGGAACACGTGGTATCACCTGATGAACTGCGGCTTCCCGCTCAAAATCAGCGGCGAAACCGATTTTCCCTGCATGAGCAGCCGCCGCGTCGGACAGGGGCGGGTCTATGTCCAACTCGGAGAGATCGAGCGGGTCGACTTCACCGACTGGTGCCGCGGCGTGGCGCAGGGGCGATCGTATGTTTCCGACGGTTTTGCCCATGCCCTGAAGTTTGACGTCAACGGAGTTCGGCCGGGAGAAGGGGAAGTCGCGCTGTCGAAGCCCGGGCGAGTGACCGTTCGGTCGGCGGTGGCGTTTGCTCCCGAGGTTCCCAAAGCGGTGGCCTACGGCCAGGTGGCGCCGCCGGAAGGGGCGCGGATGACGGGGGACACGATCGAGCTGCATGCCCCGCGCACCGAGGAAATGGTGGTCGGCGGCGAACGCAAGGTGGAACTGGTGGTCAACGGCACGGCGGTGGCCTCGAAGATCGTGCCGGCGGACGGGCAGATTCATGAGCTCGATTTCGAGACGGAGATCAAAGCCAGCAGTTGGGTCGCCCTGCGGCATTTTCCGCAGTTGCACACGAACCCGGTGAGCGTGCTGGTGAATGGCAAGCCGATCCGCGCGTCGCGACAGAGCGCGCTGTGGTGTGCCGAAGCGGTGCGGATTCTGTGGAAGAATCGCAGCCACCTGATCTCGGAGGGAGAGCGCGACGCCGCCCGACAAAGCTACGACCGGGCGATCGAGACCTATGAGAAGATCGCGGGTGAGAGTTCGGAAGTGCCGTGAGGCGCTGAAGGTGTAGGTCAGGCTGTGCCTGACGGCACGGGGATTGTCGGAAATGTATGTCCAGTGACATTCGCGTCAGCCACAGCCTGACCTACGGGTTTGTCGCCATCCTGAAGCGGGGGAGATGCAATGGGGCACTATTTCACCGAGACGCAACTCCGGGAGATGGCCGCTGAATTCAACCGGAACGGCTATCTGCGCATCGATCGGGCTTTGAGCGAAGAGCAGATTGCGCGGTTCAACGCGGCGGTGGACCGGCATCGCGTCGCGTTTCCGGACGACTGGCTGGAGCTGAGCGACTCGTTCTGCGAGGGGACCAACGTTCTGCCACACACGGCGGATTTCGACGAAGCCATCGAAAACCCCAAGACGCTGGAGGTTCTGCGGGCGATCATCGGCGAGGAGATCACGTTCGAGGAGTTCGCGATCATGCTCCGCAATCCCACGGCGAATCTGAAGGAAGTCAAAGGCTGGCACAGAGACCTCGTCCGTGAATTCGACCGGCGGATGGAAATCGATGCCGTCTCGATCATGATGTATCTGACCGACGTCACCGACACCGATCATTGTTTCGCCATCATCCCCGAGAGCCACAATCGGCTCGTGGACCTCAATCCCCGCGACGTCCCCCCCGATGCCGGGGTGGATCTGATCGGGCCGGCCGGGACCGCGGTCCTTTTTCATGCGCGGGCCATCCACAACGCGCGGCTGAAACAGAACAGCACGCAGCGCCGCACGCTGCAGGCGTACTTTTCCCGGTGGTGCGACCAGCGGACGAACGAATGGACGGAGATCCCCCCGCGCCTCCACCAGAAACAGGATCCGGCCCTTCCGCCGCGCTTCTACGCGAAATGGAACGTCAAAACCATTCTCGACGGGGTCGGGAAGCGCCCGGCTGATCTCGACCCCAACCTGCCGATGACGCAGGTGATCAAAGAGGTCCAGCGTCGCGGGAAGATGAAGATGGGTGGGGCTTGAGACCTGAGGCTTGAGGGATAGAGGCGGGCTTCGAACCGCTATTCCCTCTTCCCGATGCAATACACCGCCTCGTTCGACCGAAGGTACAGGTGGCCGTCGCTGATGGCCGGGGTGGCGTCGAAGCGAGTTTCGTCGGATTCGATCTTGTTCGTGCCGACCAGCTTGAACTTCGGCGCGGCGTCGACCACGAATGTGCCGTCGGTG
>JAGVKR010000008.1 GCA_020050375.1 Planctomycetales bacterium | reverse complement strand
GCACGAGCTGCGCGGCCAGGTTGGCATGAGTGACGGGGGTCGTGTGCTGCTCCAGCGCCTGCAGCACGGCCAGTCGGGCCGGCGTGCTGCGCAGCCCGGTCGCGCGGATCTTTGTTCTCAGATCGGCAACGGACGTGGGGCGTTTGGGTTTACGCGGCATCGTCATGTGATTGTATCGGAGGGTCAAGGTCCTTACCATCGAGGAAACGCGACGCGTGTGGACCCCCTCGAGCGCTCCTGGCCCACGCTCCGATGTTGCCAGCCATGCTTCACAGGATGTGTGAAATGACCGTCACGCGAATGGAATTTGTCAGGCGTCTGCGCGATGCTGTTCTCGCCGGCATGGTATTGGCCGCGTGCAACGCGCCGCTCACATCCCTCCTCAGCCAGGAACCGGCGAGCGACCTCGCGCAATACTACGGCTTCGATCGACTCGAGCTTTTCAAGCTCCAGCAGCGTTCGACGAACCTGCAGGCGGCCGATCTGAATCACGACGGGCGGATCGATCTGATCCTGGTCGATAACAGCAACAGTCGGCTCGATCTGCTGATGCAGCGCGATCCGGCCGCAGTCACGGTCGAGGCTCCCGTCACCCGCCCACGGGCGAACAGCATCGAGAACGACAAGCGGTTCGAGCACAAGAAGCTTCCCATCGATCGCGAGGTGTCTTCGCTGTCGATCGGCGATTTCAACGGCGACGGCCGCAAAGACCTGGCGTACTTCGCAGTTCCCGATCAGTTGACGGTGGTCTATCAGTCGGCTGCCGGAGACTGGACCGAGCGCAAGCGGATGCGCCTCGCCGACGTGCAGCCCGCCCAATGGATTCTCGCGGCCGGCGATCTCAACCAGGACGGACGCGACGATCTGGTCGTCCTGGGCAAGCACGACACGTACGTCGTCTACCAGCAGGAGGGGGGCCAGCTCGCCGTTCCCCAGCGCCTGATGAATACGTCCGAAAAGCTCGGGTTGGCGCAGATCGTCGACCTGGATGGCGACGGACGGAACGACCTGTGCTATCTGAGCGGCGAGGATGGCGACCGGCCGCTGTGCGTTCGGCTGCAAAGACCCAACGGCAAGCTTGGGCCGGAGCTGCGTTGCGAGCTGCCGCGTCCGCGCGGCGTGACCTTTGCCAACCTCGACGGCAAACCGGGGTCCGAAATTCTCGCGATCGAATCGCAGACGGGGCGCGTCAAAGTCCATCAGCTTCAGCGCCCCGAGACACAACCGGGGGACCCCGCCGGGCAATTGATCCAGTTCGGGTTTGGTTCGCAGGCCTCCGGCAAGAACCGCGACCTGGCGACGGGGGACGTCGACGGAGACGGACGGACCGACGTCGTCGTCACCGATCCCGACGGGGCGCAAACCATCGTCTTCCTGCAGCAGCCCGAGACCGGTCTCGACCTGGGGAACACATTTCCCGGTCTGGTCGGTGGTGAGCAGGTCCGCGTGGGAGATGTCGACGGCGACAAACGGGCGGAAGTAATCGTTCTCAGCGCCAAGGAGAAGACGATCGGCTTAAGCCGCATGCAGGAGGGCCGCCTGACGTTTCCGCAGGGGATTCCGTTCGGCAAAGAGCCCAAGGCGATCGAGCTGGCCGATTTGAACGGCGACGGTCGCAAGGAACTGATCGTCGCCGGCAAAGAAGGGACGGGCAACAGCTCCAAATACGCACTCCAGGCGTTCTCTCTGGATGAGACCGGCCAGTGGCAGACGTTCAAGTTCGGCGGCAGCCAGGAGCAGATCGCCCTGTCGAACACGCCCGAGCGGTTGGTCGCGCTCGACGCCAACCACGACGGCAAGACCGACTTTCTTGTCTTCTCCGGCAGCGACCGCGGCCCGATCACGCTCGTCTCCAACGCCCAGGGCGTTCCGACCGAGCTCAAAGCGGCTGACGCCGGGTTCGGGCTGGGGAGCGTCGTCCCCGGCGGGCTCTTTCTTGGGATGCTCGATCAGCCGGTGATTCTCGTTGCTCAGAACAACTTCGCACGAAACATCGCCGTCAGCGACAAGAACCAGTGGCAGGTGCTCGATCAATACAACGCCGCCGAATCCGAGGCCAAGATTGCCGGCGTGGCGACAATCGATCTCGACGGTCAGCCGGGGCGGGAAATCGTCCTCGTCGATCAGGGGGTCAAAAAGCTGCGGGTCCTGCGGAAGGAAGGAACGGTCTACCGTCCCTGGCGGGAAGTCGATATCGGGGTCTTTCCGTATCGCTCGACGCACGTTGCCGATCTCGACGGCGACGGTCGCGAAGATCTGCTGCTGTTCGGCGCCGGAAAATTCGGCGTGTTGTACGCCGGCCGGACCGACCCGCGCCTGAAGACGATTGCGACCTACGAGTCGAAGCAGGAAAAGGTCCACTTCAACGATCTCGCTGCAGGCGACATCAATTCTGACGGTCAAATGGATGTGGTTGTCGTCGACACGCAGTCGCAGTTGATCGACATTTTGAATTTCACCCCCGGCTCGGGGCTACGGCACGCCCTCCAGTTCAAAGTCTACGAGGCGAAGAGCCTGGTGGGAGAAGAGAAGACGGGGAACGAGCCGCGGG
>JAGVKR010000252.1 GCA_020050375.1 Planctomycetales bacterium | reverse complement strand
CGGTTGCCTCCCATTACTTGCTCGACTTGGGTTGCCACAAAGCAAGCCCTTCGGCGGGTATGTCGACTGGGTTTTGCATTGCCGCGAATCAAGTCGTGGTAATTCCCGTTGCGATCCGCGTCGTTTCGGCCAGCAATGCCGCCACGGCCTCGCGGGCGAAACGCTTTTGAATGCGCCTCACCCAGGGACGCCCCAACCGCGTCAAAATGTGGTTCGGTCGGGAGAACGCCAGAATGTCGAACCACACGCTGTTGTCGGCCTGATCCCATTCGATCACGAATCGTTCTTCGCCCGACTCGGCATGCTCGGGAAGGGTGCCGTAGGCGAAGCCAAAGCGACGGATTGGCAATGGCTCGTTCACGACGTACACGATCCGGCAGGCATTGAGCCACCAGAAGAGGAAGACTTTGGCCAGAACCGCCACGACTTCGCCAGCCTGGATCGGCGTGTCAGTCGGCCAGGGTTCAACCCAACGCAGACGAAACTGACTCCACCGCCGCAGGGCTTCGGATCCCGCCTGGAAGACCGGTCCCCCCTCCCCCAGCCGGATGCGGGTGTGATCGACGACAAACCCGCGCGGCGGCTTTGTTCGAGTGGTTCCCACCGAATCGTAAGAAAACTCCCGTCGGGATTGTTCGTCCAGAAATCGACGAAGCACTTCGACCGTGGGTTTCTTGAGGAGCAACATCCTTCGACAGAGCTCGCTAAGCCGCTGCCACGGCGGACCTGCGTTGTTCGGTCACATCGAACGATCGCACTCGCCGGCCAGGGCCGTTCTATGCCTGGAAACGCCTAACCGTCGTGACCCCGGTCCGTCAACCGCACATCCCGAAAGAAGCCGGCGGTCGTCCATTGAAAAAACCAGTCGCGCAGGTCGGCCGCGAATTGGTCTTCCGGCACAGGAGATGTCGCCGCGGCCTGTTCGATCGCGGAGCCGACCGTCTCGCCGTTCAATAACGCATGGAGCAAATGAAACTGCGTTGCCACCAACGGGTAGCGATACACGCGAAAGTCGCGGCGCGTGATGGCGAGCCAGGCTGGCGCCCGCGCGGGGAGATCCGGCTGGTCTCCGCGACGAACCGCCGTGAAGTAGTCGTTGATCGGATAGCTGAGGGGCAGTAGTTTGAGGCACGGAACGCATTCCAGCCGCGATTCGGCCCAATGGTCGGGCTGAATCGCCATCAGTCGTTCGCGATCGAGCAGACTCTCCCCTTCCGTTCCCGGGCCATCGAAGACGACGTTGATTGTTCGTTCGAGCCGTGCCAGGTCAATCAGGAACTCGGGCCAGTCGCCTTCGTCGCCGACTCCCCCATCCACGGGGCGCGTTGCGGCAAGGTAATCCGGAAACCGCTCTCCGAGTTCGGCCAGCGTGTAACTCTGCGACGGGTGTTGCTGCAGATATCCCAAAGCAAAGCTGTCGAACAGCTCTTCGCCGATGGCTGTCGCGAGGACGGAATACTCGGCCTGCATGCACTCCAGCAGCCTGGCGAAATACGATCGATTGTAGATGTCGAGCCGTTCGAAGGAGGACAGAGCCCGCGAGCGAGTGACGACACTTTCGATTGCGAGGCCGGCCTCAACCGTTTCTGCACCGGCCACAACTCCGCCGGGATGCATAATCACTTTCTGCATCCAGCGTTGAAAGGCATCGAGAGAAAGCGGAGGCTCGTCGGTCATTCGACGTCTCCGACGAGAAACGCGACAGGGTTGGAGACCGACGCATGTGACCCAAGCCGACCGCTTTGCGGTCGGTCGTGGACCACAAAGCGGTCGACTTGGATGGAAGTTCGCGCGATACGCGATGGCGAGGCAGTTGGATCAATCTGTACGCCGTTTGAGTGAGCGATCGCGTCACTCCCCGTTCCGCATTCCGCACTCCGCACTTCCACCCAGCGTTTGGCCTTCAGCACCTCGGCGTGGACGACGTCGAACGGCGGAATCTTCGCATCCCATTCGAGCAAGGTCGAGACACCGCCGGTCAGGCGGTGGGCCCGGGCATACAGTTTCCAGACAGGGTCAATCACCTCTCCGTCGTGCGTGTCGATGCAATGGGTGCCGCAATTCGTATGGCCGGCCAGGTGGCACTGCACGACCCGCTCGTGTGGTAAGGCTTCGATATATTCGACCGGATCGAAGTCGTGATTGACCCCCGAGACATAGACGTTATTGACGTCGAGCAGCAGCCCGCAATCGGCCTCGGCCGACATCCGCGACAGAAACTCCCATTCGGGCATCGTCGAGGCGGCGAAGGTTACGTAGCTGCTGGGGTTTTCGAGCACCAGCGGCCGTTCAAGCACCTCCTGCACGATGCGGATTCGCTCGACGACGTGGGCCAGCGTTTCCTCGTTGAGCGGGACGGGAAGCAGGTCGTGCGTGTTTTTGCCGGCGACGCCCGTCCAACAGAGATGATCGGAGATCCAGCGGGCGTTGACGTGCCGCGCCAGCGACTTGAGTTTGGCCAGGTAATCGAAGTCGAGCCGATCGATGCTGCCGATCGACAGCGACACGCCATGCATGACCACGGGATATCGCTCGGCAATCTGTTCGAGAACGTAGCGGGGGCGCCCCTGCGAATCGATGAAGTTCTCGGAGATGATCTCGAACCAGTCCACCGCCGGCCATTCCCGCAGGATGTGCGCGAAGTGCGCCGTTCGCAGGCCCACCCCCAGGCCGAGCTGCGGATGTCCTAAACGGGGGGGAGGCAAGTGCATCAGGTGAAATCCGAATGACGAAAGACAAATGTCTAAGGAAACTCTAAAGACAAAATCAAAATATCAACGGCACCCTTTTCGTCATTTTGAATTTCGGATTTCTTCCGACATTCGAATCTCGTCATTCGTTATTCCCATGTCGACTACGATTTCGCCGCAGCCGGGGCGGCTCCGATAGCGGTGCCGGCCTTCTTCATCTTGGCTTCGAAAATCTTCCGGACATGGCCCCAGGCGTCGTCCATCAGGGGGACGTGGCAGCCCCCTTTCCCTTTGCACTCGTTCTCAGCGGGGTTCTTGCCGCAGCCTCCCTGACCCTTGCACGCGTTGTCTCCGCCGCAGGTGTGATGCGCGAGCGTGGCGCAGGTCCCCTGTCCGGCACAGGCGTTTTCGCCACTTCCCCCCTGGTTCTTGCAGGCGTTGAGTCCGCGGCAGAGATGCTTCTCGATCCCGACGGCGGCAACGCTGTTTTCGAGAGCCGCCAGATCGGCGCCGGTCCCAGTCGGTTCGCCATCCTTCGCTGTGGTTGCTCCCCCCGCACCCCCTGCTGGCGGAGTTGCCACCGGCGGCGCCGCGGCTGGAGTGCATCCGGCGACTGCTCCAGCGAGTGTCCCCCCGAATGCCGCCATTGTCAGACGGTGAAAGTCTCTGCGATTCAGTTCCGAATTTTCCATCTGTGTGCTCCTGCCTCTGCGGGTCTAGGGATTCCATCCAACGTACAGGGGGCTGGCACCAGGCTCATCGGCCCGGCGGCTGACCACCGATTGTAATTCGGACATAGCACAATTGCACGGGCGGGGGTGCTACGCTTTCCGGCAGATTTGGCACGTTTGAGAGCAGTTTGGTTGCAAGACAAGCCGACCAAACAGCGTTGAACCTCGAATCTCGCCTGAATCTGCCTGGCTCCCCCCATTTCCCCCCATTGGCACCGGCTTTGCTTCTCTCGGAGAATTCGGCAAACACCCCCCTATACAAATGGAATGGGGGTGGTAGACTCAAGGACGTTGGCTCGAAGGATCGAACACGTCTCTCGTGGAGGGTAATAAACCCATGAGGAAACCCAAGCCACACGATGCGACCCCACACGTACCCGCTCCAAATGTTGCGACGCCCCTCACGGCGACGCCGGAAGGGGGGGTAGTAGCGCCTCCGCGATTTGCCTCGCAGGCACTCGACGCGATCTGCACTCCACACCAGGTGGAGCAAGAAGTGCAGCGCGAGTTGCTCGCCCAGCCCAGCCTGCGATTTGCATCGCTCGTTGTTCGCCGGATCGACAACGGGGTTTGTCTCCAAGGGGTGCTGGAATCCGACGACGAGCTGCCCGACGTTTGCCACATTGCCCGGCGCGTCTCTGGTGTTCGGCAGGTGCTCAACCGCCTGGTCATCGCTCCGCGGCGCGAAGTGCCCGTGAAAGGGTAGAAAGCGGCTGCTACAAGCCCGAAGCGCAAGCGACGCGGTGTGTAACCCGATCAATCGATTGCTCCGGCGCTTGCGCTTCGGTCTTGTCTTCCACTCCTGACCCGATGCTGTTGAATGCCGCGGGCGCACGCCGGTATACTGGGGAACCCGGGAGGCGGCTGGCGACGCACAGTGGTTCGTCGGTTGCCAGCGCGTCAGATAGACCGCTTTCTGCTTTTCCCCGAACCTGTCACGGGGCAAGGCGTGTCTCACCGGGCCGCGTGTTGGCCCGCGTTGGTCCAACGGTGCGCGGCGCGTGTTGGTATCGCTCCCCTGGTTCCGATGGCCGGGGATATGTTCGTGTCCTATTGATCGACGTCGTTCAGTTTTCAGGAGTCGCTTATCGTGTTTCAGCAGGTGGCGGTGGTCGGGGCAACGGGGGCCGTAGGGCGGATCATGCTCCAGTTGCTCGCCGAGCGGAATTTGCCGGTGAAGAATTACAAGTTTCTCGCGTCGGCCCGCAGCGCCGGCCAGTCGCTCGAGTTCCAGGGGAAGTCGCACAAGATTGAAGAGTTGACGCCGCATGCCTTCGCGGGGTGCGACCTGGTGATCGCCAGCACGCCCGACGACGTCGCCGCGAAGCACCTCCCCGATGCCGTCAAAGCGGGCGCGACGGTCATCGACGAATCGGGCTATTTTCGGATGAGGCCCGACGTGGCGCTGGTGATTCCCGAGGTCAACCCACAGGCGGCCATCGACGCGAAGGGGATCATCGCCAGCCCGAACTGCTCCACGACGCAGATGGTGTTGGCCTTGAAGCCGCTGCACGATGCCTCGCGTTTGCGGCGGGTGATCGTCAGCAGCTACCAGGCGGTGAGCGGGGCGGGGTTGCAGGGGACGGTCGATCTCTACGAAGGGAGCAAGGCCCATCTCGCGGGCGAAGATTACGCTTACACCGCCTTCGCCCATCCGATCGCCTTCAACGCCATTCCGCAAATCGGCGGCTTCAAAGAAGACGGCTACACGAGCGAAGAGCTGAAAATGGTCTACGAGACCCGCAAGATCATGGGGATTCCCGATCTCCTGGTCTGCCCGACGTGCGTCCGCGTGCCGGTCGCCAATTGTCACAGCGAAACGATCACCGTCGAGACCGAGCGGCCGATTTCCCCCGACGAAGCGCGGGAGCTGTTCGCCGCCTTTCCGGGAATCATCGTCGTCGACGAGCCGGGGAAGGGGCGCTACCCGATGCCCTCCGACTGCACCGGCCGCGACGAAGTCTTCGTGGGCCGAATCCGCCGCGACCTGTCGCATCCCAACGGCCTCAGCTTCTGGTGCGTGAGCGACAACCTGCGGAAGGGGGCCGCGACCAACGCCATCCAGATCGCCGAGCTGCTCGCCGAGCACCGCTTCGCCGCGCGCGCTCGCGGATGATCCCACCCGGCGAGCGGGGGGCGTCAGCCCCCTGAAGCGTCGAATGTTTTTCCCGTACCATCGAATCCTGCCGTAATCATGGACTACTTCCACTACAAAAACCGTGAGCTGCTCTGCGAAGAAACCCCCGCTGCCGAGCTGGCGGCCAAATACGGGACGCCGCTCTGGGTCTATTCGAAGCGGACGCTGCTGCACCACCTCCGCCAGATTCAGAAGGCGTTCGCCGAGGTCGACCCGGTCATCTGCTATTCGGTGAAATCGAACAGCAACCTCGGGATCCTCAAGGTGATGCAGGAAGCCGGGAGCAGCTTCGACGTCGTCTCGGGGGGCGAGTTCTTCCGCGTCAAGCAGGCGGGGGCCGACACGACCAAGGTGGTCTTCGCCGGCGTCGGCAAGACCGACGAAGAAATCCGCTTCGCGCTCGAGAACAACGTGCTGATGTTCAACGTCGAGAGCGAAGCCGAGCTCGACGCGATCGCCGCCGTCGCCGGCTCGATGGAACGGGTCGCCCCCGTGGCGCTCCGCCTCAATCCCGACATCGATGCCAAAACACACGCCAAAACAACCACCGGCAAAAAGGGAAACAAGTTCGGAATGGACATCGAGCGGGCCGAGCAGCTTGCCGCGAAAGTTCTCGGCGACAAGCGATTGGAGCTCCGCGGGATCCACATGCATCTCGGCTCGCCGATTCTCACGACCGACCCGTACGCCGAGGCGGTCGTCAAAGCAGTCGAAGTCGTGGAAAAATTCCGGGCGCGGGGACACGACACGCGGTGGATCAATCTCGGCGGCGGATTCGGGATCAACTATCGCAAGCAGGAAGCGCTCCCCGCGTCGGCGTATGCCGAGGTGATCGTGCCGGCGATCAAGGCGGCCGGCTGCCGACTGGCGCTCGAGCCGGGGCGGTTCATCGTCGGCAACTCGGGGATTCTCCTCAGCCGCGTGATCTACACGAAGCGCGAGGGAGGGAAGCTGTTCGTGATTCAGGACGCGGCGATGAACGATCTCGTCCGCCCCGCGATGTACGACGCCTTCCACCGCATCTGGCCCGCCAGTCCGTCGGTCGACCCGCCCAGCGATTACGAAGCCGAGCTGCCCGGCTGCGAACCGGCCGACGTGGTCGGCCCGATCTGCGAATCGGGCGACTACCTGGCCAAGGGGCGCTGGCTCCCGCCGATGCAGCGCGGCGATCTCGTCGTGACATTCAGTGCCGGCGCCTACGGGATGGCGATGAGCAGCAACTACAACTCGCGCCCGAAGGCCGCCGAAGTCCTCGTCGACGGCAGCAGCCACAAGCTGATTCGCCGCCGCGAGACGTATGACGACCTGGTCGCCCACGAGCTGGTGTGAAGATCGAGGATAGAAGATAGAGGATCGAGGATCGCGACACCGTAGCGGCGGCTTCCAGCCGCCGTGCCCCGTCTCGATCTTCGATCGTCGGCCTGCCCTCTCTCCTATCCACTTTCTCTCCTCCACTCTCTGCCTCCCGCCGTCTCGGTATTTCTGCGGCTGAACTGTAGAGAATTCTTCAAAAACGATCGGCACTTCCCTCACGAGTGCGGACCCGAACGGCCCTCTCCGTGCAATCGGCAAAATCGGCACGGTTTGCCACAGAGCGCCATAGTGCGCAAAGCAGTGCCGCCGGCCGACTTCAATGATTTTTTCTGAATCCTCCTATTCCGATTGTATGACCTCGCGGTCATCACCCGATTCATATAACCGGTAGTGTCGTTATCTCAGGGATGACGGCGCTTGAGTACTGGTAAGAAAGGGGGTTCGGTGAATGCGTGCTGCATTTCGAGTTCATGCCGGATTTTCGGCCGTGATGCTGCTCTGGGCGACAGGCTTTGCGGCCCAGCTCCCCCGTTCCGCGGCGGGAGCCGAATGGTACGGCGACGCGAACGAAGCCAGCATCAATGACTCCGACCCCAGCGACCTGCCGGATTGGTTCACGATCCGCGTCAATGCGCTGTATTTGAACCGCCGGCCGAATCCATCGAACATCGTCCTCACCGAATCGGCGACGGGGAATACGCTGCTCAACACCTCCGATACCGATCCGAGCTGGGCGGGGGGTACCGAAGTCGACTTTCTGCTGAGCCTCTCGGAGACAGCCCAGTTCGAGTTCGACTGGTTTTCGGTGGATGACTGGTTCGACCGGAACCCGGTCAATTTCTCGGGGATCACCGTCGACGAGGTCCCGTTTCCGGTCACGTTCGCGTCCGTTTCGGTCTCCTCGCGCATCCGCAATATGGAATTCAACCTGCGCGAGAAGTTCGCCGACAAACTCACGCTGCTCGCCGGGTTCCGGTACGTCGAGTTCCTCGACGCGCAGGGAGTTCACTATCGGAACGCGCCGTTCGGCAACGACGAAGTCATCACGACCCAGGTCGCCAATCGCATGTACGGCGTGCAGTTCGGGGCCGAGTACGATTTCTGGAAGACCGACAAGTGGGAAATCGACGCCTGGGCGAAAGTCGGCGTTTACGGAAACTCCGTCAGCAACAGCACTGGCATCATCTCCACTGTTCCAGGAAACGCTTCCAACATTCGCGCTCAGG